>JAUILB010000161.1 GCA_030432815.1 Alphaproteobacteria bacterium
TTGATTTTACGTCCGGTCAAATGAGTTCCATTCTGGGCCACAGTCATCCGGAAATTGTCGCTACAGTTAGGGACGCTATTGGAAAACTGGATCATTTATTTAGCGGTATGTTATCTGCGCCTGTTTTGGATCTTGCCGAAGCATTGACAGCACTGGCCCCAGCGCCACTGGACCGGGTTTTGCTGCTAAGTACAGGCGCGGAATCAAATGAAGCCGCGCTTAAAATGGCCCGTCTTTATACCGGTGGTTATGAAGTTGTCGGATTTGCCCAGTCATGGCACGGCATGACCGGGGCTGCGGCTTCAGCGACATATAGTGCCGGCAGAAAGGGATACGGCCCAATGAATGTGGGAAGTATGGCAATCATGGCCCCGAACGTATACCGCCCGACATTTGGAAATGATCAGAATTATAACTGGAAAGAAGAACTTGATTACGGTTTTGATCTGCTTGACCGTCAATCAACCGGTAATCTGGCAGCCTTCATTGCTGAGCCGATTTTAAGTTCGGGTGGTATTCTGGAACTGCCGCAAGGGTACTTTGCCGCGCTCAAGGATCATTGTGAAAGAAGGGGTATGATGCTTGTGATTGACGAGGCCCAGACAGGCCTTGGTCGTACCGGCGACATGTTCGCTTTTTCAAGAGACAATATAGTGCCGGATTTTCTTACCCTTTCAAAAACATTGGGGGCAGGGCTTCCGCTGTCTGCGGTACTGACATCGGCGGAAATCGAGCAGAAATGCCATGAAAGGGGTTTTCTTTTTTATACAACACATACGTCAGATCCATTGCCGGCTGCTGTCGGGTTAACGGTTATCGAAGTTCTTCTAAGGGATAAACTCGCCGACCGTGCAGCCAATGCCGGAAGCAAGCTTAAAAAGGGGCTTATCCAGTTACAAAAAAATTATGACTGTGTTGGTGATGTCCGTGGTCGCGGGCTTCTTCTTGGCGTTGAAATTGTTGAAGATAAACTGTCAAAAAAACCGTCTGCTGATCTTGGTGACCGAATAACGAATAAAGCCATGGAGCTTGGTTTAAATCTAAATATCGTCAAATTCCCCGGCATGGGGGGTGTACTCCGTATTGCGCCACCCATGACAATATCGGATGATGAAATCGAGCTTGGTCTATCAATTCTGGATGATGCGATAAGGGATGTGGTTGAAGGTTAAATCAGAAATTATTGATTTAAAAAATTTTCTTTACTTCAAGTTTATCGGAAATTCTATTTGTGTTAAATTCTCAGCTTCTATCGTTATTTCCTGCGTAGTGTTTGTGAAGTTAGTGGCAAGGTTTGGATGCCAGACAGTTGCTTCATAGATACCTGGCTGAATATCCGTTATTTCCAACTGACCCGTAGCATCGGATTTGGCAAAATGATCTGTTTCAACGACGTAAATATAACCGACCATATTGTCATGGATATTACAACCCAGTATAACTGTCCCGATCTTGTCAAAATTGACTGATATCTGATCCTCGCCACCATATAGCTGCACTTCAAAGCGCTTGGCTTTTGAAAAAGAATAAATCATGTGTCTGAAATTATCCTTATTTGGAAAATTTACTTCACTTCCTACACGAATTGGTAGCACGCGCGGGATAAATTCTTGTCCTTCCTGAACCATAACAGGATTAGTTTTTGCAACGCTGTTAAAGTTTTTGGATTTGTCTGCAGACATTAAGCTAACAATGGCATTTTCCACCGGTGTTCCGCTTTCGTCTGATACAGTGATTAAAACCGTTTGCGCCAATAAGCTTACAGGGGAAAAAACAAACATCAAAAATAGCATGTATTTCATATCCAAAATCTTTCGTTCATGATTTTTTAAGTAATTTTAATTAAGCCTATAACTATCTATAAAATATGAAAATTTAATTAAGACATAATAGATGGATGAATTATTGCGTAGTCTCTTTGAGAAAAAATATAAAAGATTAGTATGTATAATAAGAAGCGTAATTTCGGTACATTTTAATTGCCTAAAATTCGTTATGCTGGGGGTAATGTCGTTTCCGACCGCTGTAAATGCCGAAGGATTATTCAGTCAGGGGAAGCTCATTGCGACAGGTGGTGTAAGCCAGGTCGAAGGAGCAGGGGGATCGGGCCTTACAACTTGGGCCTTAATAACGGGCTATGGTACAAATAAAGGTATGGGTGTTAATGCACATCATACGGCCGTCTGGTTATCTGACTTTACATTACAGAGTTCAGGGTTAAGTGTTGGATTATTCGATCGGGTTGAATTAAGTTTCGCCCACCAATGGTTTGATACTGGCGAAGCAGGCGCAAGGCTTGGAATTGGTGAAGGCTTTACCTTTGATCAGGATATTATCGGTGCAAAGGTAAGGTTAATTGGCGCGGCGGTTTATGATCAAGATAAATGGCTTCCTCAAATTGCGATCGGCGCTAATTACAAACGAAGCGGTGACAAAGCATTGGTAGCAGCACTGGGAGCGGCGAATACAGATAGTTTTGATTACTATGTATCTGCGACAAAGGTAATTCTCGATCAGAGTTTGATATTAAGTGCAACAGCACGACTTACAGAAGCGAACCAGTTTGGGTTGCTTGGATATGGCAGTGCTACTTCAACGCATACCCTGCACGGGGAATTTTCAGCAGCATATATGTTTACCCCAAAATTGGTTGCCGGCATCGATTACAGAACAAAGCCGGATAACCTTGCATTTGCAGAGGAACAGGATGCTAAAGCAGCTTATGTCGCTTATTTCTTCAACAAGAATTTATCACTCACGTTGGCGGGGGTCGATTTAGGCACCATTGCCCTTCAGGGAAAACAGCGGGGCTTTTATGCATCATTACAGGCAGGATTTTAATATGAGGATTTTGAAAGTTATTATTTCGGCACTGATTTTTAATTTTTTTGCATTAAATGCAAATGCCCAGAGCCTATATGAAAAGCTTGGTGAGAACCCAAAAATTCACAAAATAATGGTTAGAACGTTGGAATTATCTATGGAGGATGAGCGTATTGCATTTACATTGGAACGGAGTGATCTGGATCGTCTGGCTCAGCTACTTACAGACCAAACTTGTGAATTAACGGGCGGCCCTTGTAAGTATGAAGGCGTTGATATGAAGAAAGCCCATGTGGGGCTGGGTCTAACGACAGGTCATTTTAATGCGCTTGTTGAACATCTTCAACAAGCAATGCGTGAAGAAAATATTTCAAATAGAACACAAAATCAATTATTGGCTCTGTTCGCGCCCATGCATAGGGATGTGGTTGAAAAGTAGTTTAATCTGATAAGTTTTAAGACAATGTCGGTTGAATAATAGTTGTTTGTTTTTTATGATGTGACGCAACAATCAACCATAACGGAAATCAGAGCATGCAGAATATTTTTGTTCAGATAAAATGTGAACTTGGAAAAGTCTACGATGTCGCAGAGGCCGTCGTCGATAATGTAGAAGAAGCGGAAGATGTGTACTCCATTTCCGGTGCCTTTGATCTAATGGTGAAGTTTCATCTTGGTGATGATGTTGATATAGGGCGTTTTGTAAACGAAAAGGTACAGCCAATTGCTGGGATTAAAGATACCTTTACAATTATGACCTTTAAGGCCTTCAAGTAAATTATCTTGGGCGGATAAATTCTGTTAGTTTTGATAAAACCGTGCTCAGGGCCTGCGTTTCATTTTCATCAAGCTGTTTCAGAAGTGTCTTTTCGTATTCCTGAACCAGGGGTACGATTTTCTGATATTTTTTACGGCCCGTTTCGGATAATGCCAGTTCTGATCTGCGTTTATCATCATGGGCAAATTTTCGGTCTATCAGGCCCCGTTTGATCATGCCGTTGATGGCACGGCTTACAGCCACCTTATCCATTGCCGTTTTTTCGGCTACATATGCTGCTGATACCCCGCTTGTAATCCCAAGAACAGCCATGACCCGCCATTCCGTATGTGCAATACCAAACCGTTCCGTATAAAGGTTGGCAAGATCCTGACTCACAAGATTGGTAAGATAAGACAGTTGATAGGGTAAGAACTCTTCGAGATACAGTTCATGTTTGTTCATTTTGCGTTTTTCCACTTAACTCACCAAAAAAGACTTGCAATTAGTTTCATTTGTAACTATTTTATTGATATGTTATCTATCCGTCAATAGTAAATAATAAACAGGAAAGCGCAAGGACATGAAACTCGCATCATTAAAACATGGCCGTGACGGCAAACTGGTTGTTGTCTCAAAAGATCTGTCAAAATATGTACTCGCAACCAATGTTGCTGCAACAATGCAACAGGCGCTTGATAATTGGGCTGACTGCGAAGCCGCTTTGAAACATATTTATGACGATCTGCAAAGCGGAAAAATTTCCGGCCATGATTTTGACCCGACTGAATGTGCGGCACCGCTTCCGCGTTCTTATCATTGGGTTGATGGCAGTGCCTATGTCACCCATGTTGAACTTGTCAGAAAGGCGCGTGGCGCTGAACTACCGTCAAGCTTTTGGGAAGATCCGCTGGTTTATATGGGGGCGTCCGATGCTTTCATCGGCCCTCATGATGATATTCGTGCAGGATCGGAAGAATGGGGGATTGATCTTGAAGCCGAAGTTGCGGTGATTACGGACGATGTTCCCGCCGGCACAAACGCGGATGAAGCAAAAAAACATATCAAGCTTCTCTCTATCCTGAATGATGTGTCACTACGCAATCTGATCCCGGCGGAACTGGCAAAACAGTTTGGTTTTTACCAGTCAAAACCCTGGACCGCCTTTGCGCCCGTATTTGTGACACCGGATGAACTTGGTGATGCATGGGATGGCTGCAAACTTCATTTGCCGCTCCATGCATATGTGAATGGTGAAAAGCTCGGCTCCCCCAATGCCGGTATCGACATGACATTTGATTTTTGCAGGCTTATCGAACATGCGGCTAAATCCCGTGATCTTGCCCCGGGGACGGTTGTTGGCTCTGGCACCGTTTCAAACAAGGGATCAAAGGACGGATCATGCTGTCTTGCAGAGGTTCGCTGTCTGGAAACTATTGCAGATGGCAAACCATCAACACCATTCTTAAGTTTCGGTGACCGTGTTGAAATTGACATGTTCGATCAAGATGGCAACACAATTTTCGGCCGCATTGATCAGAAAGTCGTGCCTTTTTAAGCGATAAAGATGTTTTTTGCATATAGCCTGTACAGTCAACGACCAGTTGTTCCCTATATTATGTTTATCGTACTAGGTGGTCATTTAATCGCATTTTTATTGTTTTCAAAATAATTGTGACGTACCTGTTGCCTATAATTCATATTATCAGCGAAAGAATGAAATAATGGTGTCGAATATGAAGTGCGAGATCAAATATCAATTAGAAATTTATGCCTTTGTAATTGCCCTTTTCTGTGCGCTGCTTCTTCCCAATATATTGCGCGCAGATGAAGTCGATGATTTCTTAAACGCTCAGATGATAGAAAGAAAAATACCCGGGCTACAGTTGGCCATAATTAAAGATAATGAAATCGTAAAAATAGCAAGTTATGGTTTAGCAAATTTACAAGATAATATTCCTGTCGCAGATAATACAGTTTTCACTATAAACTCCATCACAAAAGCCTTTACCGGAGTGGCTATAATGCAATTGGTAGAACAGGGCAAAATTAATCTTGAGGCCAGCCCATTAGACTATATATCTGATATACCAGAAGCTTGGGGTCAGGTCACAATCAGACAACTCCTTAGTCACACATCCGGACTTCCCAATATTATGTCAAATGATGCCATATTGATTTCCAATCATGGAGATGGAGCAGCATGGGAACTTGTTAAGCAATTACCAATGGATTTCAAACCGAACACCGAATTTAGATACAATCAAACAAACTACCTTTTACTAGGAAAAATAATTCAAGAAGTAAGTGGAGTACATTTTGAAGAATATATTCGTTCAAACCAACTATCTAAAGTGGGAATGCCTAGAACAATTGAAGCAGGCTTTGCACATATCGAGAAGGTAATACCCGCTCAAGCGCGGGGATATACATATTATAAAACAGGTGATTTAACGAATAATTATGCTGAGTTTCCACCGTATCTTCGTACAACAGCAGGAATGAGTTCGAACGCTACGGAAATGGCAAAATGGTTGATTGCGTTGCAAAGCGGGCAGTTACTTGAAGATAAAAGTGTGTCCATCCTGTGGACACCCACGATATTAGATAATGGAAAGATTGCTGGATTTAATAATTTTTTAAACGGTTATGCATTGGGATGGCCAGTGGTTCAAAGAGCTGAACATCCAGCGGTTGCGTCAGCGGGTGGTGACAGAGCTTTGTTAATTGTTTATCCAGAAGATAATTTATCAATAGTCGTTCTTACAAATCTTATGGGTGCTATCCCAGATATTTTTATTGATGAGGTTGCGGGTTATTATTTACCTGAATTGAGCCTTAAAAATGGCTTTGGGTTATCAGATCAAGTAGACACTCTTAGAAAGACCTTAGAAATTAAAGGATATAACAAAGCGATAGCCATTGTTAAGAAAATACAAGATGCTGAATTTGAAGAAAGTGACTTAAATAGCTTTGGTTATAAATTAATAAACACACTCAAGAAAAAAGAGGGTCTTGAAATATTTAAGCTAAATGTTTTCTTATACCCAAAAAGTGCCAATGCATATGATAGC
>JAUILB010000162.1 GCA_030432815.1 Alphaproteobacteria bacterium
TGAACAGATAAGACCCGATGAACCGCTCATATGGCTTGGGATCATGTTGCTGTTTGGCATCCTTGCGCGCGCCGGGTTCAAATCCGGACGGGTGGAAATCAAATATTTATATGACTTTAACCGCGCCGAAAAACCAATTCATTACTGGGCGCTGATCGGCGCGCAGTCCTTCATCGCCATCTATGCCGGTATTATGTATTTGATACTGTTTACTTATGGTGGGTGAGTGTAAGGGAACTAAAAATTAATAACGTACTAAATAATTGCATCATGTGATGTCCTTTCATATTAGACAAAAGCTATACTGGTCACTGATAACCTTCAATAAAATTATTTTTAAATAACTGAAACCCCAAGGGCCTAATTTATTTATAAGGAATTAATCATATCATTAATAATATCATCATCAGTATAGCCATAGACTACACTCCAGCCTGCGAATAACTGCCAATAAAACCCCAGTAGAGCTTTTAAGTTTTCATATTCTAAATCAACAACTTTATTCAAATAAATAACTTCTGACAGATTTTTAAGAAAATCGAAGACTTTATCGTCTTCAATATTGCAATTGTATAAAACAAACGAAACTTCCTCTCGGAAAACATCTAAATGACATAATAATTCTTTAAGATAATGTTCGTTTTCAGAAAGTTTATTAAAAAGTACATGCCACCTATCTAAACCTACTCCAACTTCTTCCTTGAAATATTTTCTGAATTTTTTTTGGTCGAATAGCTGTTCAGGAAGATTTGCATCATATGAACCATCAGATAAAAGGAGAAATACCTTAATGCTGGCTATTTTAAAATTTTGAAAGCGCATATAAAAACTTCGTTTTATTTGCTTCCGTCTTTGAATGGATGGTATACGCACTAAAAGTGCATAGAATATTAAACTTATTGCGCCACCAACACTTAAATCGTACCAAATTTTGTTAAACAATTCAGCATACTTACTCCTAAAACAAATGGCCTCACTTAGTTCACAAAAATAATCTGTAGCAGAAGAAAATTCATTTGTAGAAAGCATAATTAAAATACAGAGAACAAATAAACACAAAAATATTAAGTCGAGATAATGTCTGCATAGTTTAAAATATAATTTATGCATTAATCACTCCTATTTTTGGCAATCTCTAAAATGTGATTATTATTCAATACATTAGACCTATTCAAAAGTATAATCTAAGCATTCTGCTGACTATCAATAAAGCTTTCAAAGTCTCGTTTATAGTAATCTAGATCAAGTTCCTCTTTTTTAATCTCAGGAAGTTCTCCATTATAGTAAGTTTGAAATAGAGCATCTTTTAATCTATGAAAAAATAAAACGAGTTCCTCAAATTCATCTATATTGGTTTTTGCCCATAAATCATCATCAGATGAAATCATATCTTCTTGTTTATGGGCAAATAACTTATTTCTGATTGGTTTATACTTCTTATTATAAATCTTTTTCTTAACTTTAAGTTCTCTGCTTAAAACATTAAAATGAGGACTATTAAGTTCAGTTTTTTTATTAATATATTCTTCCAACCAGTGCGGTTCCGTTCCATTGTTATCTTTAATTTTTCTTTTTCTTAATTCCTTTGTAGAAAATATCTCTATTTGAGAAACGCAAAGTTTCAGCATTTTATTGGCTGTAAAGGCTCGACTATCATCGTCAAATAACCTACCCAAAATGATAAAAATATTCATTTGTAAAGAATGTCTTATGATTATCCAACTGAGTGGCGTGGTATTTAATTTTTCAAGCAGCCTCTTATTATCACTAATTCTTTGATTAAATGTTCTCCAAAGAAGATAGCAGCTAATTAATCTATGCACTTCATTATTAAATTCTTTAAGCAAAGATTCGAATTTGTCCGCCATCACTTAATCACCGTTCCCCAACACTAGCACCGTCATCCTGAAGTAAGTCGATGCATCATTGATAAATGCACTTATCCATTTCGTAATCCCATTTTCCGCCCCGATCAAGGCAGGTATCAATTGCAAGATCATTGCCAAGAAGTAAATCAACAAAAAATACTCCCAAAGCAATAAGGATGATCAGTTTAATCACCACAAAGATAATAATCTTTTTTAATTCGCGATTTTTCAAATGCATATCACCTCTGTTCAACACTGACGCCATCATCAACATCGCCGCCGGGGTGGATGATGATCTGGTTACCCTCCGATAATCCGCCAAGCAGTTCGGCGACCTGATCATTCATGCGGCCGATCTCAACCTGCCGCCGTACCGCGGTGCCGTCTTCAACGGCGAAAACGGACCAGTTGCCTTCAAACCGGAATAATGCGCTGATGGGCACATAAAGCGCGTCATCGGCGCGGTCCACGATGATGGAAGCCTCCACCCGGAACGCATCGCCCAGCCCGCGCCATTTTTCGCGCCCGTCGACGAAGTCCAGATAAATATTGACCCGCTGTTCTTCCACACCAAGGGCGGAAATTTTGGTAAAGCCGGACGGGGACACCACCCGGACCTGCGCGGCGATGTCCTCATCCCCGCCCCAGCGTTTGATCAGTGCCATGTCGCCGGGTTCGACCTTCACGGCGTCACGGGACAGCATTTCGATCACGATTTCAAGCTGTTCTGGGTTGCCGACCTCAACCAATGGCGTGCCGGCGGGGATCACCCCTTCGGATTTATGCAGTAACCTTAAGACCTTCCCCGATACGGGGGCGCGGACAACAAGGCTGCTGCTGTCCCCCGCGTTTGCGGTGCCGGGCTGGACCAGCCGGGCGCGGGCGGCATCAAGGGCGGATTTTGCAACCTCCATCCCCGATTTGGCGGTGTTCAGTTCGGTTTCACGCAGGCGGACGACCAGTTCGGCCTGCTCCAGTCTTGCAATCGATACATTGCCGTTATCATAAAGGCGTTGTGTGCGGGCAAGTTCGCTGCGGGCAAACGCAAGCTCCGCTTCGGCGCGTTCAAGTTTTGCGGCCTCAAACCCCAGGGCCGCTTCGGCGCCGTTGATGTCGGCCTGTGCCTGTATCTCGGACCGGCTATCGACAAAGCGCGGATCGGCGGGCAGCATATTGGCGATGATGGTTTCCCCGGCGGTGACGGTATCGCCCTGCTCTGCCTCAATACGGGTGACGCGGCCTTCGATCGGGGAATAGACCACATAAATATCATGGATTTTTGTTTTGCCTTCGCCGTCAAGGGTCACAAGCACATCGCCGCGCTTCACGGTATCCATATCCACCAGGGCCGGGTCGGGCATAAAGGCCATCACCAGAAGGCCGGCGGCTACCACACCAAGGGCGATTTTAAGATAGAGTTTTATTTTTTTCATTTGTTACTCCACACCTTTTTGTGCTTCGACAAGGTTGATATTATCGACCTGCCGCCACACCAGATAAAAAGAAATAAGCGCGCTTATAAGCACCACAACAACCGCGTAGGCATATGTATCGCTTTTAATATATAGCGGTATGCGGAAAATTTCGGTTTCAAAGCTTGCGACCAGCCCGGCGACAAGGCCGTAACCGGTAATAATCCCCAAGGGGATCGCCATGAAAACCACAATTGCCAGTTCCCCGAACAGGATATAGGCGACTTCACCCTTGGTCAGACCCAGCACCCGCAGGGACGCAAGCTCGCGCGCGCGTTCGGAAAATGCGATCCGCGCGGTATTATAGATCACGCCGCTGGCGATAAACGCCGCAAAGACAACATAAACCGCCATGATGCGCATCATATTTTCATCCATGATGTTTTCAAACAGTTCACGCATTGTTGTCATCATGGCCATGCTGATGATGGAGGGGATTTCCTTTATATCCTGATAAAGGGGGCCGTTCCAGTTCGGGTCAATCATCAGGGCGGCACCGGTTATCACCGGCCCTTCGTTCAGCAGGCTGTTTAATTTATCAATATCCAGGAAAGCGCCCATGCCGACAAATTCATCGTAAATGGCGGTTACGGTCAGATCAAGTTCCGGCCTTCGTTCCTCAAGCACGTCGGCGCGGACGGTATCGCCGACTTTCACGTTTAATATTTTTGCAAGGGTTTTTGACATGACAAAACCGCTTGTGATGTCGATCGGTTTTAAATCTGCGCCGATGACGCGGTGAAGGTCCGGGTTCGGGATAATGCCGGAAATACCGGTTCGTTTGCTTAAATGCCCGTGTTTCAGGTTTACGGGGACATCGCGGATGGGTTCCGCCTTTAACACGCCGGGCATCAGGCGGATTTCTTCAAGCGCGGATACGTGGCGCGGCTCGACAAATGTAAGCATCAGGTCTTCGCGGTTGCCGATGTCATACTGCACATTCATCATGTAATCCATGCTGTCGCTCATAGCATTGGCAAACACAAGGATCGACAGCGCAAAGCCCACACCAAGCGCCGATAAAAAGGCGCGGATGGGCCGGCGTTCCACCTGCCGCAGCACGATACGGGAGAGAAACGAGAAAAATTTATCGATGCCAAGCCGTTCAAGCAGGGTTTCACGAAATTCGGTGGGGGCTTCCGCCTTCATGGCTTCGGCCGGGGGAAGCGATGCCGCCTGTTTCATGGCAACCCATGTGCCGGCCGTGGCTGCCGCCGCGCAGAAAGCCACCGAAATGATCATGATATCAATGGAATATGTGTATCTTAGATATGGGAAGCGGAAATAATCCTCATATAAAGTCAGCAACCCGTTGCCAAGCCACGCCCCGCCGATAAGGCCCACAATGCTGCCGATTACGACAATCACCATCACCATACGCAGATAATGAAGGGCGATTTCCGTTTCATTATAGCCGACGGCCTTGAGCATGCCGATCTGCACCCGCTGGGTCGCGACCTGCCGTGTCATGACCACATTGACAAGAAACGCCGCCACCGCAAGGAAGATCATGGGTGTCACGGTTCCTGTTGTCCTGTTCTGCGTCAGTTCATTTTCCACAAACCAGTTTGACATCTGCTCTGAACGGTCATAGCTGATCAGCCCGCCGTAAGGCTTGAGTATGCGGTCAAGCTCCGCTTTAACATCTTCAACGTCCGCACCGCGGTTAAGGCGCAGCGCCACATCATTAAACGCCCCGTCCATATCAACCGCCGCTTCGAGCGCACGGCGGCTCATCCAGAAAACACCAAAACGTTTATTATCAGGGACCATCGCCCCCGGGCCAAGGGAATAGACATATTCAGGGCTAAGCACCACTCCAACAATTTTAAGCGCGCGTTTATGGCCGTTGATGATCATATCGACACTGTCGCCAAGCTCAAATTCATGGGCGAGCACGAATGCTTCGCTGGCCAGGACGGCATTTTCCTCATCCGGGCGCAACATTCGCCCTTTCACCAGATATAATTTATTTAAAAGCGGCTCGCGGTTATCAGGCAGCGAAAGAATACGCCCGGTGGCGGGCTCGTCCATTCCTTCCACCTGGATCGTACCGCCGAATGTCACCCTTGTTTCGATCAGTGATACCCCATCAATCTGTCTGATTTGTTCGTCCACATCCTGCGGCACCCGTTTTGCGCTTGCCCAGACATCGGCGAATTCCGAACGGTCATAATATATTTCCTGCCCCAGTTCCAGGCTGTCAATCACCCCGAAGCTTAAAACAAAGGTCATGATCCCCGACGCCATGACGAATATAATCGCAACCAGTTGCCCTTTTATATTCCAAAGATCACGAAGCAGTTTTCGGTTTAAGGCGGAAACAAGCGACCTCATCATCACCACCTTATATCGCGGATCGGTTTGGGGTGATCATTTTCTTCCACGTGGGATACATTACCATCGGCAAAATAAATCACCCGGTCGGCCACGTCGGCGATGGCTACGTTGTGGGTGATGATGATTGTGGTAGTGCCGAAGGCTTTATTGACATTCTGAAGTGCTTCAAGCACCAGAATACCGGTTTCGCTGTCCAGCGCCCCTGTAGGTTCATCACAAAGCAGCACTTCGGGCCGTTTTGCGATGGCACGGGCGATGGCAACCCGCTGCTGTTCACCGCCGCTTAGCTGTGCCGGGAAATGATTAAGCCGTTCGGTAAGGTTCACCGCGGCCAGTGCTTCTTTCGCAGGCATGGGATTTGTGGCAATATCGGTAATCAGTTCCACATTTTCAAGCGCCGTAAGGCTTGGCACCAGATTATAGCTTTGAAAGACAAAACCAACATTTTCCCGGCGGAAATATGTCAGTTCCCTATCTGTCATGCCGCCAAGGGTCACACCCTTGAAATGGACATTTCCCGATGTAGGCTGATCCAGCCCGCCAATGATATTCAGAAAGGTTGATTTACCGGAACCGCTCGGGCCAAGAAGGACGACAAGCTCCCCTTTGGGGATCTGCATACTTACTCCCCTAAGCGCATGAACCGTCAGCTCCCCCACCCCATATTGCTTGGTGATGGCATCGGTTTTAAAAACGATTTCGTCTTCGCGTGCCTTGTCCAGCATGGTTTCAAACTCCATTTTCGCATCATAAATCTAATGATGATCAGGCGCAAATGGTTTGATGAAGGTCAAGAAAATCCTGATAAAACCCGTTATTTTAGAGCTAGGTAAACCGCTTCGGCGATTTTAATATCCTGCACCGCAACCCCGGTCAGATCCGCAACCGTGATCTGGTCCTCATTTGCACGGCCGCCCCCTGTGGCGATCATCGCCCCAAGTTCCACCACATCATCATCGACAATCTCA
>JAUILB010000163.1 GCA_030432815.1 Alphaproteobacteria bacterium
AACAACGCAATTAAGAAGAACGAGACACAAACGGACCAACATCGTAACAATCAAAACAGTGTGGATCAGCTTCTAAATAATTTTTATAGCGAGCCCACCTCAAACCAGAACACATATAGACAGAATAATCCTTATAACACCTCAACCACACCGAATTACAGAACCCAGCAACGCCCCAGTTATTATGATACACCGGCAGGTTCCCGCTTCCGGGCAACACAAGAACAACAGAGATCAACCGGTGCAGTCAGTGCAAATAATCCGGATGCCGCGTGGGAAGCTGTGAAACGGTCACAAAGTTATGGCTTTAAACGCAAAATGACCGATCTGGATGATTATACAATATCGGAAGACGACCTGTTAGATGCCACAGAAAATGGACAGATCAATGTAAACAATATCCCTGATACTACTCCTCAGCCTTTGGGGGAACTATGTTGCCCCGATGGCACTTCATATGTTTTTGGTATTTGCAGTCGGGTTACGATTAACAGAGGGAGCAGCGAGCCACAATATTCAGAATATAGCCCGGGGAGCAAACCACCTGGTGGCGTTTGTCAGGGGTTTAGTCCAATCCCCGGAGCCAGGATATTAAACTAATAATGTTTATTATGAGACGTTTTGCAGGATTAATATTTTTACTGTTTGCAATCTCAAACGCGCAGGCGCAGTCACCCGTTCAACGGGCTAACCTTGAAGCTGATATTGAAAATCTTGAACAGGAAATAGCCGATCTTGAACTCTTTGCGGAAATGAAAAGTGCCGCAAGCTATATTCCAGAGCAAAGTAGATGCAAGACATATCTTGAACTTGCCACCGGCTACCGCGATGAGCTCACCGCACTGAACGCGCAGTATGCCGGGCGTGCTGATGCCGCCTATAGGGAGCGAGCTGAAATTTTGCTTGATTATAATAATCGCGCAATCGAAGAATACCAATCCTGTTTTGGATCCGTTGCCGCCGAGCAGTACCAGAAAATCAGAGACGCTTATGTCTATCCCTATGATACCTTCCGCGGTCGTTATAACCAGCTTTCGGACTGGTTTGGTGCAAATACCAATCTGGCCGCGCGGCTTGGTGAGTTGCAGCGGGAACTAGAAGCGCTCAGAACACAGCATCAGGCAATGGAAGAAACTGGCGATTTTATCGGAACCATTACATCAACATTCAGAGAAGTGACTATTACGCGCGGAAACAACACGTTTAAAGCGACACGAAACACACAAATTTATGTGAATGATATCATTAGTACTGGCCCTAGAGGACGAGCGCGCATCGAAATCAATGACCGCATCGAAACACTAAACGCCGGACCGACAGTGCTTAATATTGGCTCAAACAGTCGTGTTCTTATGGAACAGTTTAATAGCCGGTTCCAGCGCGTTGAGCAAAACAGGCGGGAAAACAGGGGTATTGTTCAGCTTATCAGGGGAACAATAAGAGCGGCAACGCAAAATTGGGGGAGCGGTAGCGCCTTTTCTGTGCGCACCGGAACTTCCCTTTGTGGTATTAGAGGCACAGAGGTTCTGATTGAATATGATGATCAGACTGGTGAAATGAAACATTATCTTTTGCACGGCACAGCGGATCTTACAAACCATTCGGGACGGCGGGACCTACGGCCCATGCATGTGGTTGAGACATCATCTGATGGACGCATTTCTGAGCGTCCATTTAATGACAGTGAATATGCCGCAGTTGGCGGAATCGATGGGGCGGCGCCCGTAGCGCCAGCACAACCAGAGCAGCTCGCTGTTACCCGGTTTCGGGCAAATTATCATCTTAACCGCTACCTTAATGCATTCGTAAATGAGGATTACAATGTTGCATCCACTTATTTTGTCGGTAAGGAAAAAGATGAAATTCAAGCTCTACTGAATAAACCGGCTGAACTAAGGGCATATCTCGCAGATAAAAACCTGCCACTGGCATGGGAACTCGGTTGCATTACGTGCAATGCAGAGGACGAATGCGCAGCCACAATTGCACTTAATCTTTCACATACGCCGGATCAGATTTCCTATTATGAATGGACCATTCGTCCCGATGGCAATCTTTGGAAACCGGCTAGAATCGCCAAACTTAATCAGGAACTCTTTAATAACGTCGCGTCATCATGTCCTGTTACGAATTAACGATGTCATGCGCAAAGTCATCTTTATCTTCCTAAGCGTGAGGTATAAATACGCCCTGTATTTTTCTTCACGTTTCAGATGAAGGTGGAATATAGTCTCGGATGGTAGCCTGCTATATTACAAAGACAGCGTATAAGGTCATTGTACCTCCAATTTAAATCGATTTTTTTATCTTTACTTCCCACAAATCAACACTTGTATATAACTTTTGGAGTTTTTCCACAAAGTGTTATACATAGCATTTTTATATACACATCAATTTCACGTAACATGTTGGAAAACATAAAGAAATGCAGAAACCGGAAATGAAGGAGACTAAATTTACCACCCTCTCCGCCAGCAATTAAAAAAAGGCCCCATTCAGGAGCCTTTTTAATCCGGGATAATGTAAATTTACCTAAAACCTTGCACGTAAATTCATATTAGCTGAATGGCCAAGGTACTGGTCTCTCCATTCCGCGTCATAGCGGATGGTGAAAGCAAAGTAATTAGCCGTAAAATAGATACCAAGTCCAGCCTGGAAATTATTTTTGTCGATCGGGTCACCATATATTTTGAAAAATTCATCTGTACTTGCAAATTTAGCCGTCATTTCTATCGGATCATCCTTTAGTTGCTGCGACCATCCGCCTTGCAATACAACACTCATGACACTATCAATCACATCATCAGTCTTAAATTCAGTTCTATGTGCTATTTCCAGTTTTAAATCAGTAGCCAGAGAGTCGCGATTATTTTCAAGGACATTCAGATCCAGCGCAGGGCCACCATTAACTTCTGTATATTCTTTTTGTTTGACATTAGTGTAGCTTAATCCTGCAGTTGGCGTAATCGCTATAGGACCTAATTCGAATTCGTATCCTGCTTTGATATTTCCTGAATATTGAAGCCCGTTCCAATCGGAGTTCACTTCGCGCATTTCTTCTCCAAGAGAAACAAATCGATCACCGGAAAAATCAAGATAACCAATAGAAGCCTGATTTTCGAGGAAGAAATTATCCAGCCAGAATGCACTATAAAGCCCTATTTGCGTATTTTGAACGGCTAACCGATCATCTGCTTCTCCGTGGAATTTAATGTCTGCAATATTATATGAAATGCTGGCACCTATTACACCACGCTCGCTTGCCGCAAATTCATAGCCAGCCGCCAATCCAAAATTGAAGGTATTGGAACCACGTTCATGTATACTCCCGTCGTAATCATAAATACCGGCAAATTCCTGAATCCAGACACCGTTTAGCACTCGCGATGGTGGTACCCTTTTAATCAAACGTCTTAGGCCATCAAGCTGCGACGATACAGCACCCAAAGAAATATTGTTGGCATTTCTTATTGCCTGGTTTGTCGCCTGAGAGAAGCCCAGTGGCATTAAAGACTTATAGAAAGCATTAAAGTCTTCCTCATTTTCAATACTTCCTATATATCTTGCTACATCAACGTCAGTAACAAAGGCCCCCACCGACGCTTCGTATATATTGCCAAATGTATCAGAAAGTCCCAATTCCGCACTTGTTCGACGCCTTACATTCAAATTTATTTCATTGCCAACATGTTCGGTTGACAAATCATAAACGAAAGAAGCACTTCCAAGATTCTGGGTATTGACATCGTTATCAATAATAAGGTTTGCTGCTGAAACAATATTAAATGTCTCTTCATTACGTACAATCCCCAGAACCGAAATATCAAGCGTACTTTGCGGAGAAAATTCAACAGTTCCACTTGCATTGATACCACTTACGAAACCATCTACACTTTGTACATTGATTTTAACAACACTCTGATCCTGAATATCCATATTCATTACATTCAACCCCAGATCAGTATTCACTGATAACTCAGATTGATCTCTTAGCGTTATATCCAGATTTCCATTAGGAGATACTATACCGCCGCGTAATGCACTATTATCACTCATTTCCAGAGTAGCAGATCCACCTTTCAGAAAAATTGTGCCGTCAATATCACGCTCCAGCAAAGGTAAATATTCTTCTTCAGTCAGGTCTGCATCAATAAATTCTTGAGTTCTTGTTGCAATTTCAGCGGGATTTAACCCTTCAAGGGTAATGTTGTTAACACCATCCCCTAAATATATATCACCGCGGATAGTACCACTGTTGAAAAAAGTAATCCCGGTCGAATTATTAGACAAGTCCAATGCCGTTAAAACACTATCACTCGCACTACTAAGAACTAAGAATGAATTCGTGTTTGAAAAGTTAGTCAAAGTACCAGAATGATCAAGAATACCATATGCTTCCTGATTGTTCCCTCCAGATTCAACAATAAAAACTCCAGAATTTTCAAAGCTTTGTAGAGACCCACCTTGATCAATGACAATACCGTAGGCACTGCCTCCATCACCGACAAAAATACCTTCATCATTAACGGATGCATTAACTTTTGTTTCAAACCTACCATTGTTTATAAACTCCGGTACTGATGCTCCAGATCCAATTCTTAAAGTTGTCGCATCAGCATCACTGGATTGAGTATCAATATCACCCCACAAACCGTTATAGATACCAAAATCAAGCGTTGTGGTATAATTAGTTCCCCCCTGAGAAGCACCGGTGATCAGTATTGATGTAACATCCTGGCCCGGATTTCTTCCAATAGCCGTTATATTACGCTGGTTCATAATCGAATAATCACCATAAAACGATTCTGTATTACCGATTGTGATGTCCGTCCACCCGGTTGTAGATACTTTTTCTGGTGTAATAAGAATGGTTTGACCACCAGCAAAAGAATTTATTGTACCATTATTCCTTGAGTAACCTGAAGTAGATTCACCTTCATTAAGCTCTACAATATTTCCATTTGAATCCTGAAATATAATATCATTGGCAATACCGCCCGTAAGATTACTACTGACACGAACAGATGCTATAGCACCTACAGCCGGCAGTTCATTGAACCTTATGTCTCTGGTAATATCAGTACCTGCATCTATGAAACCAATATTTCGGATCTGACCGTCCATATCCGCGCCAATATAAATACCGTGAGAACCTTCGGCAGCAGCGTCTATACGGTTATTTACTTCAATGTTTCCTGTTAGATTATCCAGAATTTCAATACCGTTACTATTGGCATGCTCAACCGTAATATCATCAACGATAATATTACCTATCATGTTTGTCCGAATTGATATCCCGGCAGAATTTTTCCCCCTGACAACAAAGTCTGCATTAGTATCCGCGTCTATATCACCTTGAAAAGTACCTTCGCCATCGATTAATATACCAAAATTATTGGTACCTTCGTCATCATTATTATCAAGCGTACCAACGACAATATCACCGCCACCACTATAACCGGAAATCAGCGTTTCGCCCAACTCGGTTTGATAGTTTACACCAACACCGTTACTCACTGTTCTATTGTCAATTAAACCATCTACTGTAACAGTATTATCACTATCGACAATAACAGCTGTTCCTGTTGAAACTTCTATTTCCCCTTCTTCATCAACAATAATATTCGCCGGGCTTCCGTTACTAGCGGTAGAAGTAGATATGGGTGTTTCGCGCTTATCAGTGATGGTGACACTTTGGCCAAATGCAGGACTGATAATAAAGGACATTGCTACAACACTAACTGACATCAACAGGTTTATTTTTTTTGAATTTTGATACGCTGATGTTGAACCGCTTTTCATATTAAATCTATCCACTTTACGTTCCTAAATTTACTTTTTCTGGTTTATTCTTGAAACAACTGGCTATTTTGATAAATGTATTTTCAGCTATTCAGTGGTCTTATAATCGATCTTTCTTTTAAAAGCTATCCCAACTGCGATTAATCTAAACTGAATAATAAATTCTGAACCTTATAAACCCAAGTTACTGTCTTGTTAATTTTCAAATGCCGTTTTTATTTCTTCAACAAGATGGTTTATAAACCCAAGATGCGTCCATAGTCCGTTTCCTACTTTTGGATGGCCGCAAAAATATGAATCACCAATTGGGAATATACGTTTTTCATTAAAACAACCGCATTCAGCATCCATATTGATATATGGTTCATAAATAAAAGGTGGGTTTATTTTTATCTGACCGCTTTCATCTATCTTGATCAGCATCTCCATAAATGATTTTATGTTGTAATTTAATGCTGATATTTTACCACTATTGTCGTTTAGAAAAGTTTTTAAACTAACTGGCCTTCTTACGCACGAGAATAAAAAATCATATTCTTTTTTAGCAAGGTTTACAAAAACCAAGCTCGAATTAATCTCGTCTAGCAGAACCCCCTTCCAAATATAAAATAAATGTGAATGATTAAACGGTTCTATAAAATCAGCCACCGATTTAAGCATACCAATCGGAATTCCCGTTATTTTAATCATATGAGTATTAATTCTATCATTTCCAATATAAGGAAAATGATAGATACCATATTTTTTAAGCACAATATCCATATAACTTTGTTGGATACCATATCCGTTACTTACCTGGTTTGTGTTTGTAAAATTAGTAC
>JAUILB010000164.1 GCA_030432815.1 Alphaproteobacteria bacterium
AAAAGGACTTCAACTGATTAACCGTGATCGGGCGCTGCCTGTTTATATCGAAGCCCTTAAAAAAGGGATACAGATAGAAACCCACGCTATTGGTGATTATGCCAACCGCTTTGTGCTTGATTTATATGAAGAAGCGCTTAACGCGGTCCCGCCCGAAGAACGGCTCGATGCCGATCCGCGCTGGCGCATTGAACATGCGCAAATAATTCATCCGGATGACCAGAAACGGTATAAAGATCTTGATATTATTGCAGTGATTGAAGCATCAACCGTGAAGGGTGATCTTAATTTTGCCCCAGCACGGATTGGATCGGAAAGACTAAAAAATGCGTATTTATGGAAAACATTGATTGATCAGGGTATCCGCTTTTCTGCCGGTACCGATGCGCCGGTAGAACGGGGGGATCCGCGTGAAGAGTTCTTCTCTCTTGTGCAGCGAACTGATTTCAACGGGCACTATACCGATGACTGGCATATTGAAGAGCGCTTAAGCCATGAACAGGCCCTGAAAACCATGACCCTATGGGCCGCCCGTGCAGCGTTCAGGGAAGATATTACCGGCAGCATAGAAGT
The DNA here is from genome assembly GCA_030432815.1 of Alphaproteobacteria bacterium. Lineage (GTDB taxonomy): Bacteria > Pseudomonadota > Alphaproteobacteria > Sphingomonadales > Emcibacteraceae > Pseudemcibacter. Next base: position 574 of record JAUILB010000164.1, read on the forward strand.
CGGCAAGAAAGCGGACTTCAGTGTGTTTGATAAAGACTGGATGAAAGTCGAACCGATCGAAGTGATGGACAGTGAAACGGTCATGACCATTGTTGGTGGCAAGGTGGTATATAAACGATAAATAATAGCCATCATTCCCTTTTTAAAAAAGGAATGACGGCTGTTTAATCGATTATTTCAAAATCAGGATACCATCCGGTTCCCATTTCATATTCACACTGACGAGGTCGGTATTCAGATCGGCAGAAACGCGTTTTCGCAAATTGCTGAAATGTTCTGATTTGACCACATCAACAGCATTATCAAATTGATAAGGTGTTCCAGTCACGATATCCATGTTGCGCTGCTATCGCTTCCAATGATGCGCTGTGGCTTAGTTCAATATTTTTGCTTGTTAAATATGTGCGCAGGCGTTTTGCCTGTGCTTTTAAATCCTGAATATTCATGTTTATCTCCATTCAGATGGACGATACCGACAGGGGCCCGCGTTGCTGTGAAGTCCAAAAATGGATCAACATTCAATAAAATAAGGAAAATTCACCATGGCTAACGCCTGCGGGCGGCTGGCTTCCCGAACCGTGGCGATTGATACGGCAGTGCGACTTGAATGTCAATATTTTATAAAACCGCAATAATCGGAACGATTGATTTTGCAGGATAGATAAAATGCACCTATTATCAATCAATACGGAGCATTAAAATGTCTGATGAAGAATACTGGAACGCGATCGAAAGCCGCGATAAAGCATATGACGGTAAATTTTATTACGGCGTTATCACCACGGGGGTTTATTGCAAGCCATCCTGTCCGTCACGACCAGCGCTAAGATCAAATATGAGGATATTTAGCACGTGTGAAGAGGCAGAAAAACAATCTTTACGTCCCTGTAAAAAATGTAACCCGCGGGATTATAATTCGCTGACCAGGGTTGCGGATTATATCGAAACACATGCAGACGAAAAAATAACCCTTGATACCTTATCGAATGTATCAGGGTTAAGCCCGCATCATATTCAACGTAAGTTCAAGGCAGCTTATGGGGTAAGCCCCAAAGAATATCAAAACGGGCTTCGACTGCAAAAATTCAAATCTGCCCTTAAAGAAGGTGATGATATATCCGGCGCAATATATGAAGCAGGGTATGGATCATCAAGCCGCATTTATGAACAGATAGATGGCAGGATCGGCATGACCCCGGCCGCATATCGTGCTGGTGGCAGGGGGGAGCAGATATCATACGCTATACGTGATTGTTCACTCGGGCTTATTATTATGGCGGCAACGGACCGGGGTGTGTGTATGATCCATTTTGGCGATACACGCGAAGAACTTACCGCGCAGCTTAAAGAAGAATACCCAAATGCAGAGTTTCATGAAACGCCGAAAACAAGCGATGATGCGCTTAATGAATGGATCGAAGCATTTGAACGGCACATTTCCCATGGCGCAAAGCGTCCGGAAATTCCTCTTCATTTAAACGGGACAGCGTTTCAGATAAAAGTATGGCGTTTTCTTATGAGCGTTAAGCCTGGTGAGGTTCTTTCCTATAAGGAACAGGCCGAACGCATGGGTATCCCGAAAGCGGTGCGTGCCGTTGCATCGGCAAATGCAAAAAATAATATAGGTGTGCTTATTCCCTGTCATCGGGTGCTACGCGGTGATGGAACGCTTGGCGGATTTCGCTGGGGATTAGAACGAAAACGTGCACTAATTGATCAAGAACGAAAGAATTACTAAGCACTGCAGAGCTTAGTTCGAGAACGTCCTGACACTGTATCAGGGCGTTTTTTATTGAAGAAAAATAAAACCGATGATAGTAATAAGTCATGGTGCATCATAAGAAAAAGGGGGGTTAGATGAACAAAGTCATTTCCTTTATCATTTTTTTATTATTATTTTTACCAGTGCATTCTTTAGCACAGGAAGATATTGCAACATTAGCTAAACAGTTTGGTAAATTGCCGGAAATTAACAATGTCGATATTTCCCCAGATGGCACTAAACTTTTAATGTTACAAAATTACCAAGGTCGCAAAATACTTGTTACCAGATCATTAACTGATCCGGATCTCCCACTTAATGGTATTCCCCCGCTTGAAAATCAGGAATTTAACTGGGCAAGGTGGGCGTCAAATGAACGCGTTCTTGCTGGTTTAAGGTTTCCTCATATGAATAATATTCAGGGGTTGTTTACATTTGGAACTTATGAAACAAGATTGATTTCAATGAATTGGCAGGGTGAAGATCCTGTTAACCCGGTAGCTATAAATGGAAAACGAAGTAGGCAGTCACAAATCCAGGACAATGTCGTGGATATTTTAAAGGATGAGCCTGATCATATTTTAATTCAACTGGATTTTCATGAGCAGTTTGAACCAGGTGTTTATAAAATTGATATTACTGACGATAAACAACCGCTAATGATTACCAGAGGAAGGGATTTTATTGATTGGTGGCAAACGGATTCAAATCATGTAGTTCGTTATGGTCAGGGTACTTCTGATCGCATAGGTTCAAATGCAATGCGCTACGTATCTTATTATCGTGCATCAGAGGAAGATACTTGGGATGCTATTTTGGATTTTGATGTTATCAAAGAGCAACCTCCATTTAGGTTTGAAGGTTTTACTGATGATCCAAATGTCATATATGTAAGGGCGCAGGATGAAAATGGAAGATCAGCGCTGTTCACTTATGATATTACAAAAGCGGATTTTGTTGAGAAAATTATAAGTGTAGATGGTTATGATATCACCAATGTATTCTTCGATGATGATGGTAATATTGAAGGTTACTACTATTTTGATATCCAACCACAATTGGTATATGTTGATAAAAAAAAGCAAGCATTACTTGACTTGCTCAAAAGAAGTTTCCCAGGAAGTTCAATAAATTTCCATACTTGGTCGGAAGATGAAAATATTGTTATCTTTGAAGTAACTTCACCTACTGAGCCAGGCACATTTTATATCTTCAATCAGGAAGAACGGAAATTAGAAATGCTTGATTATAACTACAAGGATGTTGATGTCGAAAAACTGGCAGAAATGACACCAATAACTTATCAGGCAAGTGACGGGCTTACAATTCCTGGTTATCTTTCGTTACCAAAAGGATCCAATAGTGAAAACCTGCCAACGGTAATCATGCCGCATGGCGGGCCAGCAGCACGTGATAATTGGCGGTTTGATTATTGGGTGCAGTTTCTAACTGCGCAGGGATATGCTGTTCTTCAAATGAATTTTCGTGGGTCTACAGGATATGGTGATGGCTTTCGTGAGCTTGGAAAACATCAGTGGGGTGGGAAGATGATTAGTGATATCAATGATGGAACCAGATGGATGGTCGAACAGGGCTATGCTGATCCTGAACGCATATGTATTGTAGGAGGTAGCTATGGCGGGTACGCTGCGTTGCAGTCACCAATTGCAGATCCTTCTTTATACAAATGTTCAGTTGCTTTAGCGCCAGTTACTAATCTGAAAAATAGAGTTGAGTATTATAAGGATTTTGGCGACACAAATTCCTATATAGATTATATTGAAAGTGATAAATACACATTGGAAGAAGCTTCTCCATCTCTCAATGCGGACAAAATCAATATACCGGTATTACTTTTGCATGGTGATAAAGATCGAAGTGTCAGGGTCTCTCAAAGCCAGTTTTTTTATAACAACATGCAAAGTGCTGGCAAGGATATCAAATATATTGAATGGGAAGATGGTGATCATTTTCTTAGTAAAGAACAACATAGAGTAGAATTTTTGCATGAAATGGGCTTGTTTTTAAAAAAGCACCTTTAAGCATTCTGTTTACATAGCATTCTTAAAAATCAAGCGGTGCATTATCAATCACTTCCTTCATTACAAAAAATGTTCTGGTCTGCCGAACGCCGGGCAGACCAAGCAGCCTTTCCCCGTGCGTTTTGCTGAAATCCTTAAGGTCACGCACACGGATTTTAAGAAGATAATCAAAATCACCGGCGGTAAGATGGCAATCCAGCACAAACGGGAATTTTTTAATTGCCGCTTCGAAATCACGGAAGCTTTCTTTGGTTGAGCGGTCAAGCACCACACCAACCATAAAAAGAGCACCATGTCCGACTTTTTCAGGATTAACGTTCGCGCGTATATTGGTAATATAGCCTTCCTTAAAAAGCCGTTCGGTGCGGCGATGGCATGTCGCGGGCGATACATTGACCATGTCCGCAAGGTCGGCATTTGTGAGCCGCCCGTCACGTTGCAGGTGTCGGAGAATCGCCATATCGGTTTTATCAAGCATTTGTTCCATGAAAGAATATTCCATAAAATGTCATTAAATTTATATAAATGCTTAAAATTAAGCACATTAATTGTCAACATATATAAATATTTCATATAAATTAGAGAGTACATTTCATGATTGTTTTGCTATGATCCCATCATTAAAACAACACAGGATGATGACATGCTTACCAGACTTGATAAATTCGAACGCTATCCGCTTACCTTTGGTCCGACACCGATTGAAAAGCTTGAAACGCTGAGCACACACCTTGGTGGCGATGTAGAAATATATGCAAAACGTGAAGATTGTAACAGTGGTCTTGCCTTTGGCGGTAATAAGCTTAGGAAGCTGGAATATATCGTGCCTGATGCTATTGCATCAGGGGCAGATACGCTTGTTTCCATTGGTGGAGTTCAGTCAAACCATACGCGTCTTGTGGCGGCGACAGCGGCCAAAATCGGGTTTAAATGCCGGCTGGTACAGGAAAGCTGGGTGCCGCATGAAGACGCAGTTTATGACCGGGTGGGCAACATTCTGCTTTCACGGGTTATGGGGGCGGATGTGGAACTGGTTGATGAAGGGTTCGATATTGGCATTCGGGAAAGCTGGGAAAATGCCCTACGTGATGTGGAAGCAAAGGGCGGTAAGCCCTATGCTATCCCTGCAGGGGCATCAGTGCATAAATATGGCGGGCTTGGTTTTGTCGGTTTCGCGGAAGAAGTACGTGACCAGGAAGCGGCGCAGGGCTTTAAATTTGACTATATCGTTGTTTGCACCGTGACAGGATCCACCCATGCCGGGATGCTGGTTGGGTTTGCGGCTGACGGTCGGGCCCGAAACGTTATTGGTATTGATGCCAGTGGCACACCAGAGCAGACAAAGGCACAGGTGCTTGAAATCGCACAAAATACGGCAAAACTGGTTGAGCTTGATTATAAAATAACAGAAGATGATATTATCCTGCATGAGGATTATGCCTATCCCTATTATGGTGTTCCAAGCGAAGAAACGAAGGACGCGATCAGAACCTGTGCCCGTCTTGAAGGCATGATGACGGACCCGGTTTATGAAGGAAAATCAATGCAGGGTATGATGGACCTTGTCAAAAAAGGATATTTTCCAAAGGGATCAAAAGTTCTATACGCACATTTGGGTGGCGTTCCGGCCATAAATGGATATGGTTATACCTTCAGGAATGGATAGTGGCACAAATGGATAAATATGAGGGGCATTATGAGCGTTGAAGTTAAAGCGATAAGTGAAACAGAATATGATGAATGGTATCTCTTATGGCAGGGGTATCTGACATTTTATGAAGCAAGCCTTCCGGATGAAGTTTCAGAAAATAATTGGCGTCGTTTTTTTGATGATAATGAACCCGTGGGTGCATTTGGGGCGTATGTTGACGGGGTTTTGGTCGGCTTTGTACATTATATCTATCACCGTACGAATTGGGCGATTAATGATATATGCTATCTGCAGGATTTGTTTGCGCTACCTGAGATGCGGGGAAAGGGTGTTGGTCGCGCGCTTATTGAGGCTGTGTTTGCGATTGCGCGGGAAAACGGTTGCAAGAAGGTTTACTGGCAAACCCAGAATAAAAATAAAACCGCGCGACGGCTTTACGACAGGATGGCCAATGACGAAGGTTTTATGATTTACGAAAAGACAATCTGATCAGGCGACCATACGGCTGGATGGTAGGTGAATGCTGGCTTTGGTGCCGTTTCCTTCTTCGCTTTCCAGCTCAAAAGTTCCACCATGAAGTTC
>JAUILB010000165.1 GCA_030432815.1 Alphaproteobacteria bacterium
AGGTAGAAGAAGATGGCTAAAGAGAAATTTGAACGCAATAAGCCGCATTGTAATGTTGGTACAATCGGCCACGTTGACCATGGCAAGACGACGTTGACTGCAGCGATTACGAAAGTGCTTGCTGAGACGAGTGGTAAGGGAGCTGCGGTTGATTTTGCGAATATTGACAAGGCACCTGAGGAGCGTGAGCGTGGTATTACGATATCGACTGCTCATGTTGAGTATGAGACAGATGCGCGTCACTATGCGCACGTTGACTGTCCTGGTCACGCTGACTATGTGAAGAACATGATCACTGGTGCGGCCCAGATGGATGGGGCGATATTGGTTGTTAATGCGGCTGATGGTCCGATGCCACAGACCCGTGAGCATATTTTGCTTGCGCGTCAGGTTGGTGTTCCAGCGCTTGTTGTTTATTTGAACAAGGTTGACCAGGTTGATGATGAGGAGCTTCTTGAGCTTGTTGAGATGGAGATCCGCGAGCTATTGAGTGAGTATGAATTCCCTGGTGATGATATTCCGATTATTCCTGGTTCAGCGCTTGCTGCGCTTGAAGGTCGTGATGACAATATTGGTAAAGAGAGCATTCTGAAGCTGATGGCTGCTGTTGATGAGTATATTCCACAGCCTGAGCGTGCGATTGACGGTGCATTTTTGATGCCGATTGAGGATGTTTTCTCTATTTCGGGTCGTGGTACTGTTGTTACGGGCCGTGTTGAGCGTGGTGTTGTCAAGGTTGGTGAGGAAGTTGAGATTGTTGGGATCAAGAAGACCCAGAAGACGACGGTTACTGGTGTTGAGATGTTCCGCAAGCTTCTTGACAGTGGTCAGGCTGGTGACAACATTGGTGCGCTTATTCGTGGTGTTGGCCGTGAAGAGGTTGAGCGTGGTCAGGTTCTTGCGCATGTTGGTACGATTACACCACATACGAAGTTCAAAGGTGAAGCTTACATTCTGACGAAGGATGAGGGTGGTCGTCATACACCGTTCTTTACGAACTACCGTCCGCAGTTTTACTTCCGTACGACAGATGTGACAGGTGTTGTGACACTTGACGATGGTGTTGAGATGGTGATGCCGGGCGACAATGTTGCGATTAATGTTGAACTGATCAACCCGATTGCCATGGATGAAGGTCTGCGTTTCGCGATCCGTGAAGGTGGTCGTACTGTAGGCGCAGGTGTCGTCGCAAAAATTATTGAATAGCAAAAGTCATTTAGGAGCGCAGACTGTAAGGTCTGCGTAAATTTTTATGTTGGAATCACAAAACATTCGCATTCGCCTAAAAGCATTTGATCATCGTATTCTTGATCAGGCTGCTGGTGAGATTGCAAATACGGCAAAAAGAACAGGTGCCAGCGTTCGCGGCCCCATCCCGATGCCGACGCGGATTGAAAAATATACGGTTCTAAAAGGACCGCATATTGATAAAAAATCTCGTGAGCAATTCGAGACACGCACACATAAGCGCCTTCTTGACATTGTTGAGCCAACACCGCAAACCGTTGACGCGCTTATGAAGCTCGATCTTGCGGCCGGTGTTGAAGTAGAAATCAAGTTGCAGGGGTAATGGATATGCGTTCAGGACTTATTGCAAAGAAAGTGGGTATGACCCGTGTTTTTGCCGAAGGTGGCAAACACGTTCCTGTTACCGTTCTTCATGTGGATGGTACGCAGGTTGTTGCCCATAAAACGGTAGAAAAAGACGGTTACAATGCGCTGCAACTAGGTGCAGGTACTGCAAAAGTAAAACGGACAACACAGCCGATGCGCGGTCATTTTGCAAAAGCAAATGTCGAGCCTAAAGTTAAAATTGCTGAATTTCGTATTGCGGAAGATGGTTTTATTGATCTTGGTGCTGAAATATCTGCGGATCATTTTGTTCCGGGACAAATTGTTGACATTACCGGCACTTCCAAAGGTAAAGGTTTTGCAGGTGCGATGAAGCGCTGGAATTTTGGTGGCCTTCGTGCTTCTCATGGTGTTTCTATCTCTCACAGATCACATGGTTCCACAGGTCAATGTCAGGATCCGGGTAAAGTATTTAAAGGTAAGAAAATGGCGGGTCACTATGGTGACGCGCGTATTACTGAACAGAATCTTGAGATTGTTTCGACCGATGCTGAAGAAGGTATCATCCTTGTGAAAGGTGCAGTACCAGGCGCGAAAAACGGCTGGGTACTTGTTAATGATGCTGTGAAAAAAGAACGTCCGTCTGATGCGCCATATCCTGGTGCAATTAAAAAGGATGTCGCACCGGAAGCTGAAGCAGAGCCGGAGGTAGTTGCTGAAGAGCAAGCTGCTGAAGATGCTGTAGTACAAGAAGCAGAAGCAAAGGTTGAAGAACCGGCTTCAGAAGAAAATAAGGAATAAGAACGATGAAAGCCCAGGTAACTACACTTGATGCCAAAAAGGCCGGCGACATCGATCTTGATGACGGTGTATTCGGTCTACCGGAGCGCGCAGATATTTTGCAACGTGTTGTCGTATGGCAGCTTGCAAAGCGCCGTGCCGGTACTCATAAAGTTCAGTCACGCGGTGAGGTAACAGGAACAACCAAACGTATAGGTCGCCAAAAAGGTGGTGGTACTGCACGTCATGGTTCTGGAAAAGTTAGCCAATTCCGTGGTGGTGCCCGTGCCTTTGGTCCGGTTGTGCGCTCACATGCGTCAAACCTGCCTAAGAAAATTCGTGCACTTGGCCTTAAGACAGCCCTTTCAAGCAAAGCAGCAAGCGGTAATCTTGTTGTTATTGAAAACACTGAACTTAAGGCAGGTAAAACAAAGGATCTTCTTGCAAAGCTTGATAAATTGGGTGCAACAAACGCTCTTTTTATCGACGGTGCAGAAGTAAATGAAAACTTCAAGCTGGCTATTGGCAACATTCCGAATGTTGACGTGCTACCAACACAAGGTGCGAATGTTTATGATATTCTTCGCCGTGAAAAACTGGTGCTTACGAAAGCCGCTGTTGAAGGTTTGATGGAGAGGCTCAAATGACCGATATCAAACACTATGACGTTATTCTAAATCCCGTTGTTACAGAGAAGTCCACAATGCTTACTGAAAACAACGTAGTAACATTTAACGTACCGATGACAGCCACAAAAACTGAGATCAAAACAGCTGTCGAAGCGCTTTTCAGTGTTAAGGTTGAAAAGGTAAATACATTGCGGCAGGACGGTAAAGTAAAGCGTTTTCGCGGAATTACCGGTCGTCGTAATCACACTAAAAAAGCAATGGTTAAATTGGCCGAAGGTCACACCATTGATGTAACGACAGGGGTGTAGAAAGATGGCTTTAAAAACATATAATCCAACTACACCTAGCCTGCGCTCTCTGGTAACAGTTGATCGTTCTGAGCTTTGGAAAGGTAAGCCGGTAAAGTCGCTTACTGAAGGAAAGCACAGTAAAGGTGGTCGCAATAATATGGGCCGTATCACAGCGCGCCGTCGTGGTGGTGGGCATAAACGAGCTTACCGTCTTATTGACTTCAAACGTCTCAAATGGGATATGGAAGCAACAATATTGCGTCTTGAATATGATCCTAACCGTTCAGCATTCATAGCACTTATTGAGTATAAGGATGGTGAAAAAGCGTATATTTTGGCACCACAACGTGTTTCTGAAGGCGACAAAGTAATCGCTGGAGAAAAGGTTGATGTTAAACCAGGAAACGCAATGCCGCTTTATAGTGTTCCTGTTGGATCAATTGTTCATAATGTCGAAATGAAACCTGGTAAGGGTGGTCAGATTGCCCGTGCTGCAGGTGGATATGTTCAGGTAACTGGACGTGATCGTGGATACGTTCTTCTGCGTCTTTCATCCGGCGAACAGCGCTATGTTCGTTCAAACTGTATGGCAACGATTGGTGCGGTTTCAAATCCTGATAACCAAAACCAGAAACTTGCTAAAGCAGGTCGTAGTCGCTGGCTTGGAAAGCGTCCATCCGTTCGTGGTGTTGCGATGAACCCGGTTGACCATCCACATGGTGGTGGTGAAGGCCGTACTTCAGGTGGTCGTCACCCAGTGACACCTTGGGGTAAGCCTACCAAAGGCAAACGCACACGTAGTAATAAATCGACAGACCGTTATATTCTTCGGTCACGTCACGAACGTAAGAAGTAGGAGCTAGAAATATGTCACGTTCCGTTTGGAAAGGTCCTTTTGTCGATATGCATTTGCTGAAGAAATCTGAAGCAATGACAGAATCAGGCAAATCGTCGCCGATTAAAACATGGTCACGTCGTTCTACGATCCTGCCACAGTTTGTCGGTCAGACATTTAATGTACACAATGGCCATAAATTCGTCCCTGTCTATGTCACAGACGAAATGGTTGGCCATAAACTTGGTGAATTTGCACCGACCCGTACATATTACGGTCACGGTGCCGATAAAAAAGCGAGGAAGAGATAGTGGGTAAGAAATCAGCACCACGTCGCTTGGCCGACAACGAAGCGAAAGCAGAACTGAAAATGGTTCGCGTTAGCCCCCAGAAGCTTAATCTGGTGGCCGGTCTAATTCGCGGCTTGAAAGTGGAAAAGGCGCTTGCCAATCTTACTTTCTCTAAAAAACGTATTGCAAACGATGTTAAAGCACTACTTGAAAGTGCAATTGCAAACGCTGAAAACAATCATGGGCTTGATGTGGATAGTCTTGTGGTTGCTGAAGCCAGTGTGGGTAAAGCTCTGGTAATGAAGCGTTTCCGTGCCCGTGCCCGTGGTCGTGGTGCAAAGATCCTTAAACCATTCAGCAATATGCGAATTGTTGTCCGTGAAGTTGAAGAGGGAGAAGAATAATGGGTCAAAAAGTTAATCCAATTGGTTTGCGCCTCGGTATCAACCGAACATGGGACAGTAGATGGTATGCTGAAGGTGATTCATACGGCACTATGCTTCATGAAGACCTGAAAATCCGTGATGAACTGCTTGCAACACTGAAAGCTGCGGCTGTTAGTCGTATTGTTATTGAACGTCCATCCAAAAAGATGCGTGTAACAATTTATTCTGGACGTCCAGGTGTGATTATTGGCAAAAAAGGCGCAGATATTGATAAGCTTCGTCAGAAAATTGCCGGAATGGCACCTTCTGCAGAAGATGTTAGCCTTAATATTGTAGAGATACGTAAACCTGAAATTGATGCACAGCTGGTTGCTGATAATGTTGCACAACAGCTTGAACGCCGTGTAGCGTTTCGGCGTGCCATGAAACGTGTGATGCAAAATGCACTTCGTCTTGGTGCTCTTGGTATTCGTATTAATTCTGCGGGCCGTCTAGGTGGTGCTGAGATAGCGCGTACTGAATGGTACCGCGAAGGCCGTGTTCCTCTTCATACACTCCGTTCAGACATCGATTATGCTGAAAGTAAAGCACATACAGCATACGGTGTGATCGGTATTAAAGTTTGGATATTTAAAGGCGAAATCATGGAACATGATCCGATGGCTCGTGATAAACGCATTAATGACCAACAAAAATCAGCTGCTGGCGGTGCAGGTCGTGGCGGCGCAAGAAATATGCGTAATGCGGGGTAATTGATATGTTACAACCAAAAAGAACGAAATTCCGTCGCGCCCATAAAGGTCGCATACATGGTAACGCAAAAGGAGGCACTTCGCTTACTTTTGGTTCATGTGGCCTTAAAGCAATGGAGCCGGAAAGAATCACTGCGCGTCAGATCGAAGCGGCGCGTCGTGCAATGACACGACATATTAAACGTCAGGGTAAAATCTGGATCAGAGTTTTTCCAGATGTGCCTGTATCCAAAAAACCTGCTGAGGTTCGTATGGGTAAAGGTAAGGGTTCTGTCGAATATTGGGCAGCGCGTGTTAAACCTGGCCGTATTATGTTTGAAATGGATGGGGTTCCGCTTGGACTTGCGCGTGAAGCGTTTGAGCGTGCCGCAGCTAAACTTCCAATAGCGACGAAGTTTGTTACTCGTCTTGGTGAAAATTAGGAGAGTTCTTGATGAACAAAGCATCTGAACTTCATAGTAAGTCTGTCGAAGAACTACAAGGTAAGCTGTCGGAATTGAAAAAAGAGCAATTCAATTTGCGTTTTCAACAAGCTACAAATCAGCTTGAAAATACAGCTCGTGTGCGTCAGGTACGTCGGGATATTGCCCGTCACCAGACAGTGATTAATGAAAAGCGCGTTGGCGCAGCGAAAGAGTAAGGAAAAACTCAATGCCTAAACGTATTCTACAGGGTGCAGTAGTAAGTGATGCAAATGACAAGACGGTAACAGTCCTTGTTGAGCGTCGTTTCATGCACCCGATGGTGAAAAAAGTGGTGCGTCGATCCAAGAAATATCGCGCGCATGATGAAAATAACAGTTTTAAGGTTGGTGATGTTGTTCGTATTGAAGAATGTCGTCCAATCTCAAAAAATAAATCGTGGAAAGTTATCGAAGAAGCTAAGTAATTGGCGGAATTGATATTTTAATTTAAGTAAGTAGGAAGAACCTATGATTCAAATGCAAACCAACCTTGACGTTGCCGATAACTCAGGCGCCCGTCGCGTGCAGTGCATCAAGGTGCTCGGTGGTTCCAAACGGAAAACAGCCGGTGTAGGTGACGTTATC
>JAUILB010000166.1 GCA_030432815.1 Alphaproteobacteria bacterium
ATGATACCCGCGCGGATGTGCCTGATACGCCCTTTTCCATTGATCTTCATCTTGGTTATGAAGACGGTTTTTTCGGCGATAGCAAATGGGACTGGCGGGTAGGCACCAGTGTAGGATTTGAGCAATTTGAATTAGGTGTAAGCTACGTTGATACCAACAAACCGGGCCGCCGGTCAGACAGTGGCGTGGTTTTCAGTATAGCAGCTTATTTCTAGGTCTAATACAATTACTATATATTCAAAGCAGAAATTAGAAGCTATGGCTTTGTGGATTAGCTTCCTTTATTTGTACAATTTTTACTATTGTTTGATATTTCAATACAACCTAACATTAAAGATAAAATAAAGATTATTTTTTCGCCAGGGGGATTTCATTGAGTACAATACTGAACGCATTATCGAATTTATTTTATGATACTGATGACTATTCTTCAATGAAGAGAGATATCAGGAACTTAACAACTGAATTTTATAAAAAAAATCAGGAAAAACCTGCCAATAACTACAATAAAGATACCGTTGACAAAATTGAAAAGATTTTATCCAGCAACAGGCCAATAAATGCTGGCCAGATAAAACTTATAGGTCTTAAAAATCTAAAAAATAAATTGGGCGACAAATGGCCACTGATGGTAGATACCGTTCATGAGCATTTAGTATCTATTACTAAAAGGCATATCAGTGAGCATGATGTTTTCTTCAAAAAATCGGATGATGAGTTTATTATAGTTTTTGCGTTAGTTTCAGGAAATACAGCAAAATTAATTGCAGCAAAAATTTTACAGGAATTAACCGAAAAATTTATCGGTTCTGTTGATACAAGAGAGATTATAGTTAAAACCGCAGTTCAAGAGGTGAGTGGTGAGTTACTCTTTCAAGCGGAAGATCTGAATTTTATGCTTGGGCAGGTAAAAAAGCAAATAGAGGGAAGCAAAGGCAAATCTAAAGATAAAAACTACGAAGCCAGAAAGGATATAGAAGAAACCTTTACAGATGTATATCGCCCGGTATGGGATGCCAAGAATGAGGTTATTAGCACATATATGATAACAGCTGGTTCAGATATTATACGTGATGCGAATGGGGTAATAAGGTGTAATAAGATAGGATATGACGTGTTGGTTGATAAACATTTGGAACGATCAAGAATAGCACTTGATAAGGTTTTATTATCTTGTAGTGTTTCTGACGTTGGAGAATTAATCCGTAATAATTTCAAAGCAATATATAATATTCCGGTGTCGTATGAAACAGTATTTAAACCCGAATTGCTGATGGCATATATAAGACGCTGCAAAACAATACCGTCATTATATTATAAGTATCTCACATTTTCGTTGTTGAACTTTCCGGAAGGAATTCCTGAATCTAAGTTGAACGTAATCGTATCGTCCATAAATAATTATTGCCGTGCAATTGTCATAAATATTTCAAAAACAGAAATAGACCTAGCGAAATACGCACGCACTGGAATTAAAATTATTGGCATTGATTTAAAAGAGCAGAAAAAGATCGAGCTGGATAAGTGGAAGGCTATAAGTCAATTGGTGAAAAACTGTCACAAAAACAAATTACAGGTTTCGTTAGAAAATGTTGATACCAAAGAGAAAGTAAAGTTAGCTAAAGAAATAGGGGTAGATTTTATCTCTGGTGAAGCGATCGGAAGATATAGAGATACTGTCGAACCTATGGTACGCTTACCATTCAAGAAGCTAATGAATAAAAAGAATTAAAGTATATCAGAAATATATTTTAAACTTTTGACTAACTGTTGGTCTAATTTTTTCTGTATTTCTTTTAATTACGATTTTTGCTTGGCGCCGGCTTGAATTTATAGTCACTCTATTCAAATTAGATAATATTTTCATCTTCCAGTGTTTTTAGCTTTTCCAGACTAAGACCCAGGACGCTTTCATATATATCCTGATTGTGGCTTCCCATTTCATTTGCGCCAGACCAGCGGATTTCACCGGGGGTTTTTGAGAGCTTTGGGGATACATTCTGCATATACAGATTATCATATTCAGGATGAGCAACTTTAACGATAGATTTGCGCGCTTTATACTGGGCATTTTCCATCATATCTTCCGCGGTAAATATTTTACCCGCAGGAACTCCATGTTTTTCCATAAGGGCCAGTACATCATCCGCACGTTTATCGCGAGTCCAGTCGGCGATGATATCATCAAGTTCCTGTTGATTCTCTCCGCGTGAAAAGTGATCGGCATATTTGGGGTTTGTTGCCAGTTCCGGCTGTCCCATGGCATCACAAAGCCGCGCAAAGATAGTGTCCTGATTAGCACCGATGATCAGGTCACCGTCAAGGGTGGGATACGCGTTGGATGGCGCCAGTTTCGGCAGTATTGATCCCGTGCGTTCACGTATAAAGCCAGTCTGAGTATATTCGGGAACGACCGATTCCATCATTGCAAGCACGCCTTCATATATGGCGCTGTCAATGACCTGCCCTTCGCCTGTTTGGTCCCGGTGGCGCAGCGCCATGAGCGCCCCAAGGCAGGCATATGTGGCGGCAAGGCTGTCCCCGATTGAAAGGCCGATCCGGCTTGGTGGTAGGGACGGGTCCCCGGCAAGGTAGCGCATCCCCCCCATGGCTTCACCGATTGATCCATAGCCCGCTTTTTTGGCTTCCGGTCCGGTTTGCCCGTAGCCGGAAACACGGATCATGATAATCCTTGGGTTTATTTCTTTTAAATCTTCGTATCCAAGGCCCCATTTTTCCATGGTGCCGGGTCGGAAATTTTCAATGATAAAATCGCTTTTACGCACCAGTTCCTTCAGCAGGTCCTGCCCCTTCTTAACGCGAAGATTTAATGTGATGCATTTTTTATTGCGGGAAATAACGGGCCACCAAAGAGGCCCTTTCTGCCCCCAGTGTCGCATCGGGTCTTCACGGTCGGGTGCTTCGACTTTGATAACCTCTGCACCATGATCTGCCATCAATTGCCCACAAAATGGTCCGGCGATCAACTGGCCAAGCTCAATCACCCTTAAACCCTTTAATGCACCAAAATCATTTGAGTGATCCACGTTAAGTCTCCAATTTGAAGTTTTCTTTAGCTTCCCGCAAGCATCATTTTATCGATACGAACTGTCGGAGCATCGGTGCCATATTTAATATCCAGATCATCAGCAGCGGTCATGTTCATAAACATGTCTTTAAGGTTGCCGGCGACGGTGATTTCATTGACCGGGTAGCTTAGTTCACCATTTTCAATCCAGAACCCGCTGGCCCCGCGGCTATAATCACCCGTAATACCATTAACGGAACTGCCGATCATTTCGGTCACATAAAATCCCTGTTTGATATCGCTGATCAGGTCCTTGACGGATACGCTCCCCGCTTCCAGATAAAGATTACTAGTAGAGGGTGATGGTGGGCTGGATGTACCGCGGCTGGCCCGCCCGTTTGAGGTAAGGTCAAGCTGCCTTGCGCTACTGCTATCCAGTATCCAGTTTTTAAGCATTCCATTGCGTATAATATCAAGAGGCATGTTTTTCACACCTTCGCCATCAAACGGGCGTGATGATGGGCCGCGTAAAATATGTGGATGGTCAATGATATTGATGTTTTCTGGAAATATCTGTTTTTCCATCATTTCCAGAAGAAAACTGGTACCCCGGGCGATAGCCACCCCATTAACCGCACTGGCAAGGTGACCGATAAGCGACCGGGAAACGCGCGGATCATACACCACTGGAATTTCGCAGCTCTTCGCTTTACGGGGGTTCAGTTTACTCAAAGTGCGTTCTACCGCTTCTTCGGCTATTTTGTACGGACTATCCATATCTTCAAAATGGCGGCGGGATGACCAAGCATAATCCCGTTCCATCCCGGTTCCTTCCCCGGCAATTACCGAAATGCTGCAACCAAAATTGCTGGAGCTGTAATGCCCCACGAAACCGTCCGAATTGGCAAGTGTAATATTGCCTTTGCTGACGCTGGTATTGGCACCTTCCGAATTGGTAATACCTTTTTTGTCCAGGGCATGTGCTTCAGCTTCTGCTGCAATGTTTTTAAGGCTTTCTTCATCCAGCTCATACTCATCACAGAGATCAAGATCAGGAAGACTACCAAGTGCCAGAAGCTTTCTATCCGCGAGACCACAATAGGGGTCTTCGGGTGTGTTTTTTGCCATATCAATGGCACGTTCCACCAATTCGTCAAGGGTTTTCTCTGCCATATCGCTGGATGAAACGATGGCCTGTTTTTTTCCGATAATAACCCGTAGGCCAAGATCTGAATTTTCAGACCTTTCCATATCTTCAAGCTTACCAAGCCGCCATGAAACGGCAGTTGACTTGCCCTCAAAATAAACGGCATCTGCTTGGTCAGCACCAGTTTTAATCGCCCTTGTAACAAGGTCGCTGAGGCGATCCGGTGTCATACTGTTATTATTCGTCATTCATCTTCCAGTTTTATATTCAGTTTTGACCATTTGTCTGTCACGGTTTTTATTGTATTTTCGTCCATTTCAATAAGCTCCCCCCATTCGCGACTGGTTTCGCCGTCCATTTTATTGGTGGCATCAATACCGATTTTCCCACCCAGTCCGGATACGGGAGATGCGAAATCAAGATAATCAATGGGTGTGTTTTCGGTAAGTGTTACATCGCGCACAGGATCCATACGGGTGGACATGGCCCAGATCACTTCCTTCCAGTCGCGGGCATTTATATCATCATCAACGACGATGACGAATTTGGTATACATAAATTGTCGCAGATACGACCATACACCCATCATGACCCGCTTTGCATGACCGGCGTAAGCTTTTTTCATGGATACAACAGCTACCCTGTAAGAACACCCTTCCGGTGGTAGCCAGAAATCAACGATTTCCGGAAATTGTTGCTGTAAAAGCGGTATAAAAATTTCATTAAGCGCTTCACCAAGAATGGCCGGTTCGTCTGGCGGCTTTCCGGTGTAAGTTGAAAGATATATTGGATTCTTGCGTCTTGTTATCGCACTTGCGGTAAAGACCGGAAATTTTTCAATGCTGTTATAATAACCGGTATGGTCTCCAAATGGACCTTCATCACGGTAATCATCAAGAGATACATGTCCTTCAATAACGATTTCCGCTGTGGCGGGAACTTTTAATGGAATTGTTTTACAATCCACAAGTTCAGTTTTTTTGCCGCGTAAAAGCCCGGCAAATTGATATTCGCTTAATGTATCCGGCACGGGTGTTACTGCCCCAAGGATCGTTGCGGGGTCAGCGCCAAGGATGATAGCAACGGGCAATGGTTCGGTTTTTTCCGCTTTCCAACGCCGGTGTTGCTGCGCGCCGCCACGGTGCTTAAGCCAGCGCATGATAGTCTGGGTTTTATTGAGCACCTGCATCCGGTAAATACCCAGATTATAATCATCTTCGCGTAATTTTCCGGGCCCTTTGGATACCACAAGCGGCCACGTAATCAGCGGTGATACATCACCGGGCCAGCAGCGCTGGATCGGTAAGTCATTTAGATCAATATCATCACCCGTAAGTACCACTTCATGAACCGGGCCGGTTTTTACCGTTTTCGGTTTCATGGTCAGCGCTTTTTTAAGTAGCGGCAGCTTATCAATCGCATCCTTAAAACCGTTTGGAGGTTCAGGTTGTCTGAGTTCAGCCAGTGTTTCACCAATCCCACGCAGTTCTTCCGGGGATGCATTTATCCCCATAGCGACGCGTTCTACAGTGCCGAAAAGATTGGTAAGTACAGGCATCGTCGCATTGCTGCCATCACATTTAATGGCATTCTCAAACAGGAGCGCCGGCCCACCTTTATTGAGCGTACGGCAGCCGATCTCCGTCATTTCAAGATCAGCAGAAACGGGCTCAGAAATACGAACCAGTTTTCCGTCTATTTCAAGACGTTCAATAAAGTCTCTTAGTGATTTATATGCCATGACTTCTTATAAGAGAAATCAGGTTAAATGATAAGTGTAAAATTAACGCGCAGCTGATACCGATGCTATTTCACGCTCTATCGCTTCTTTGATAAGGCGCTTTGCCGTTTCCGGGCCTTCCCAGCCGATGATTTTAGCCCATTTACCACTTTCAAGGTCTTTATAATGTTCAAAGAAATGCTGTATCTGCATCAGAAGAAGTTCCGGAAGGTCTTTATGGGTATTAACATCTTTATAGGTTGGATCAGTTTTTAAATCCGGCACAGCAAGAATTTTTTCATCGCCACCTGCTTCATCTTCCATCATTAACACACCAATTGGACGTGCCCGGATGATACAGCCCGGCACCAGCGGTTCACCAACAATAACCAGAACGTCAATAGGATCACCATCGTCACTAAGTGTGTGCGGCATATAACCATAGTTGGCCGGATAGCGCATAGGTGTATGTAGAATCCGGTCCACAAGAATTGCACCACTACGTTTATGCATTTCATATTTTACAGCAGCACCACCTACGGGTACTTCAATGATTACATTTATTTCATCAGGCGGATTAAGGCCAGCGTTGATAAGATTGATTGATGGCATGTTTTATACCCATAATTAGAATCAGTAAATATGGGCGCAATATAGCCATTATAACGATCTTGTCAGCATGT
>JAUILB010000167.1 GCA_030432815.1 Alphaproteobacteria bacterium
ACATGGGAATAATATTCAATGGTCATGCGGGCGGTAACTTCTACGGTTCCCACTTTTGATACACGTCCTACATCATTACGTCCAAGATCCAGCAACATTAAATGCTCGGCGCATTCTTTTGGATCCGCAAGAAGGTCTTCTGCGTTTTTACTGTCCTCCTGCGGTGTTTGGCCGCGAGGGCGTGTTCCGGCAATTGGCCTGACGGTTACTTCATTATCGCGCAGGCGAACAAGAATTTCCGGGCTGGACCCGACAATTGAAAAATCGCCAAATTTCAAGAAATAAAGAAACGGTGACGGGTTTGTGCGTCTTAGCGCGCGGTAAAGCGAAAACGGATCAAGATCAAATGGCATTGAAAAGCGCTGAGAAAGAACCACCTGAAATATATCGCCTGCAGCAATATATTCCTTAGCGCGGCCAACCATTTTTTCATATTCGCCGTGGGATGTGTTTGATACGGGTTCAACAAACGTTGTGTTTTCAGATGAAAGGCGGTTGATGACAAGCGGTCTGGCAAGTGCGGCGATAATATCATTTAATCTTTCTGTCGCGCGAAGATAAGCCACATCGGCTTTAATACCATCCGTCGGGCGGACGGGGGTTACGACCGTGATCAGGTCGGTAACGCTATCAAAGACAATCATGATAGTAGGGCGCATGAAAATACTGTCGGGCGTACCGATCACATCCTCTTTTGCATCGGGCAATTTTTCCATCAGTCTAACGGTATCATACCCCATGTAACCGATAAGTCCGGCGGCGGATGGCGGCATTCCTTCCGGTAATTCAATCAGGCTTTCCGAAAACAGGGAGCGTAGGCTTTCAAGGGTTGTTAGGGGCTCTGCCTCATAATCCTCTTCGCGCACACCACCCAGGGCTTTACGGTTAATTTCCGCGTTGTTTCCGTTAGCACGCCAAAGAATATCGGGCTTAAGACCAATGAATGTATAGCGCCCGCGGATATCGCCCCCTTCAACGGATTCAAGAAGGCTGGCATAATTTTCGCCTTGCGCCAGTTTAAGATAGGCACTGACCGATGTTTCCAGATCAGCGACAAGCGTTGTCCATAAAACCTGTGCTTTCCCGGCGTTATATGACTGTTCAAAGTCTTTTTGTTCGGGGAAGATAGCCATTTTTTGTTCAGACCCTGGTTACTGCTGTTCGGGAGCAGCAATCAAATCAAGCACACTCTGGATATTATCTTCGCGAATGACCACAGGCAAAGAATCGTATAGATACACAAAATAAGCACTTATCAGGTCATTCTGGTAGGAATTTTCAATCTGAAGCTTTGTGTTTGTTATAGCGTCTTCTTCAACATTTTCCTCAAAGCTGCGCCCGACAACCCGCACAAGAACATATCCATCACCATTGGCAGCAGGGATCATTTCAATATCACCAATACCTTGGTTGAAAATGCTTGCATGAATATCGGCGCTGACATCATTATTCGGGTTTGCGCGGCCTACAGTAACTTCATTCACAGTAAAATTACTACCGACAATATCCTGATAATCTGCAAGTGCTTTGTCAGTGTTTTCCGAAGATGTATATTCATCGATAATTCTTTCAGCAAGTTCCTGTGCCAGCGTTTCACGACGGCTTTGTTCCCAATCAATTTTGACCTGTTCTCTTACGTCTTCAAAATCACGCAATGTTGATTGAGTTATATTATTGACATCAAGCATATAGAATTTGTTTGAAATACCCTCATAAAGCTCAAGTTCACCGCCGATTTCAGCTTGGAACGCATAATCAAGAAATTCAACAATAAGCGGAAGCTCTGTCGACGCTGTTCCATCCGGCGTGATACCTTCTAGGCTGACATTTGAGACTGTCTTAAGTTCGGCATTGGCAACGTCGGCGATAGTGCCAATCGGTGATCCTGCTGCTAGCTCATCATCAATCAGATTTCTAAGATCATAAAGCCGATCAATAGCCTCATCAAGTTTAAGCTCCGCCGCAAGCTGATCGCGCACGCTTTCAAAACTTTCGGTGCTGCCGGTTACTACACCATTTACTTTAAAAATATAAATACCAAAGCCGGATTCAATTGGTGCTGTGTAGGCGCCATCTTCAGCATCAAACAACATATTTGCGGCTTCCTCGCCATATATATCGGCGAACTCATCGAAAGTCTGTGCTTCAAAGGTGCTGTCTTCAACTGTTGTTCCGGCACGATCAACAACCACCTGTTCAAAGCTTTTGCCATTTTCCAGTTCAGCATAAGCAGCATCGGCAGCCGTCTGATCATCAAGAAGCATTTGAATGTAACCGCGCTTTTCCTGCTGGGTAAATTCCATGATGCGTGCATCATATTCTGCGCGTACCTGGTCTTCACTAATTTCCACAGAATTGGATAATTCGCTGGCGGAAATTTCAAAATAACTGATATCCCGATATTCAGGTGCCATGTAATTATCAGAATTTTCCTGATAATATGCAGTCAGCATATCATCGGTTGCTTCACCAAAACCAGTCATGCCGCTGGCTGGTATTGCCAGAATTTCCGATGTTCTTTCCTCGGATGCAAATTTTGTAAGCATTTCAGATGTTATGTCGGGTGCTTTTATATTGTTGGCTATTGCCTCAATAAGCTTGTTACTTGAAAGTTCAGTTCTTAATAAACCTTCAAATTCTTTTGTACTGTAACCTTGCAGCTGCGCAAAATTTTCAAAAAAGCTTCTGTTAAAAGTACCAGTTTCGTCCTGAAAGACTGGAATTGATAGGATATAGTTTGCCAATTCCTGATCAGATGCCCGAATACCAAGATTGGCTGATTCTACTTCCTGCGCTTTTTGCCGGATTAAATTAGCCGCTGACTGGGCACCCATACCAACCTGAATGGCGAGCTGTTTTGTAACGCCTTCACCTGTTTGCTGAAGCAGTCTGCTATAGTCACGATCAAAGGAACGTTGTAATTCGATGGGCGAAATTTTTTCACCGTCCACTTCCGCTATTTCATTTGATCCAAGTGAGCTAAGAGGATCGCCTATCCCCCAAAGTGCAAAGCTCATGATCAGGATACCTAGCAGTATGGCTGCAAACCAGGATCCCACGCCTTTTCTGAATAATTCCAACATTGATTATTACCTGTACTTTCAGTAATCTTTGTAAGAAGCCAAGGTAGGCTTCCAATATATTTGCGGCATAATAGTTATCTCATTCTTTAATCGCAACAATAAAAGGGGGAATATTCACTATTGCATATGGAATTAAGGACAATTTTCTGTTAGTCACTGTTTTGACTAACCAAACACGGGAAAAATTATATTATGACTACACCAAGGGCACTCGTTGCCGGTAATTGGAAAATGAACGGGCTTAAGGCCTCATCAAGCGAAATAACGCATTTAAATGATCTTATCAGTACAAGCGGTGCAAATTGCGATGTGCTTATCTGCCCGCCCTTTACATTAATCAGCACACTTGTGGCAATGGGGGCGAAAAATGTTCCCATTGGTGCGCAGGATTGCCACATGAATGTCAGCGGTGCTCATACCGGTGATGTATCGGCGCAAATGATCAAAGAACTTGGCTGTGATTATATAATCGTCGGGCATTCAGAACGTCGTGCTGATCACGGTGAAAGTAATGATATTGTTAAGGCAAAGGCTGCAGCTGCTCAGGAAGCGGGAACAACGGCTATTATATGTGTTGGTGAAACCCTTCAGGACCGTGAAGCCGGTAATACTCTTAATGTTGTAAGTTCCCAGGTAAGAGGTTCGATTCCGAAAAACGCACCAGCCGCCCAAACAATTATTGCCTATGAACCCGTATGGGCCATTGGCACTGGCAAGGTTCCGACGGCTGCTAATGTTGAAGAAGTTCATAAAGTAATTCGTGAAATTTTGGTAGATAGATTTGGTGCAGATGGAAAACAGGTTAAAATTCTTTACGGTGGTTCTGTCAAAGCGTCAAATGCTACAGAATTGATGTCAGTTCCTAACGTAAATGGTGCATTGGTCGGTGGGGCAAGCTTAAAAGCCGAAGACTTTTACGGTATAATTTCGGCTTATGACAAAATTGGCTAATTTTATACTAGCCATTGGCCTCGCTTTAGAGTAAAAGCCTCTTGTAAAAAACAATATTACCGCCATTTATACAATGAGGAATTTGGCGATATTTTAAATTAAAGAGTTAAAACGATGGAAGAAGTCGTTCTTGTTATACATTTGATGTTGGCGTTTACCCTTGTTGTGCTTGTACTTTTACAGCAATCAGAGGGTGGTGCTCTTGGTATTGGTGGTGGTCAGGGTAGCATGATGACAGGTCGTTCTGCGGCTAACCTTTTGACACGTCTTACAACGATAATTGTGGCCTGTTTCTTTGTCACAAGTCTCGTGTTAGCCTGGATTGCAAAGCAGGATGCGTCAAGTTCGTCTGTGATTGATGGTCTTACGTCACCTGCGCCCATGGAACAAACGGTTCCACAAATACCTACGGACGGAATTCCGACCGAAGTACCAAGTCAAAATTAATAATGGACGGCGCCACTGGTGCCGTTTATTTTTGTAAAAATTTTTAGTTCGTATTTCTGGATTATAATTTACTAATGATACGTTATATTTTTATTACTGGTGGTGTGGTTTCCTCGTTGGGGAAGGGCCTCCTCTCCGCAGCACTTGGCGCGCTTTTACAATCACGCGGATATTCCGTCAGACTTAGAAAATTGGATCCATATCTGAATGTTGATCCCGGTACAATGTCCCCATACCAGCACGGCGAAGTGTTTGTGACTGATGATGGTGCGGAAACGGACCTTGATCTTGGACATTATGAACGTTTTACCGGGGTTCCCGCACGTCAAAGTGATAACGTCACCACAGGACGGATTTATTCAGATATTATCGCCAAGGAGCGCCGTGGCGATTATCTTGGTGCGACGGTACAGGTTATCCCCCATGTAACCAATGCTATTAAGGAATTCGCTACATCTGATCTGGATGAAGGAACAGATTTTGTGCTTTGTGAAGTTGGAGGCACTATCGGGGATATTGAAAGCCTTCCGTTTCTTGAAGCACTTCGCCAGCTTGATAATGATATGCGCGGACAATGCATTAATGTGCATTTGACATTGGTTCCTTATATTAAAGCGGCCGGAGAACTTAAAACCAAACCCACACAGCATAGTGTTAAGGAACTGTTATCCATCGGTATTCAGCCGGATGTTCTTGTATGCCGGTGCGAACACGAAATTCCGGATGAAGAAAGACGCAAAATTGGTCTTTTCTGTAATGTGCCGGAAAGTGCTGTTATTCAGGCACTTGATGCAAACAGTATCTATGAAGTTCCGCTTAATTACCATGCGGAAGGGCTGGATATTGAAGTATTAAAAGCGTTCAATATTGATCCGAAGGAAAGAGAACCTGATCTTTCAAGATGGCTTGACGTTTCTGATCATGTGAATGAACCTGAAGGCGAAGTAACCATCGCAATTGTCGGTAAATATGTACAGCTTAAAGATGCCTATAAATCCTTGTCAGAAGCATTGGTCCATGGCGGGTTTGCCAATAATGTCAAAGTAAATCTTGAATGGATTGATGCCAAGGCTTTTGAAGACAATACCGTGATGACGGAACTTGAAAATGTTAATGGCATTCTGGTTCCTGGCGGTTTTGGTGAACGCGGCGCAGAAGGCAAGATCGCCGCCGCAAAATTCGCACGCGAAAGAAAAATACCTTATTTTGGAATATGTTTCGGAATGCAGATGGCCTGTATTGAAGCAGCACGTAACCTTGCACATATTGAAGGGGCAAATTCAACGGAATTTGGAAGTTGTGATGCGCCAATTGTCGGTCTTATGACCGAATGGGAACTTGATGGTGTGATACAGGTTCGCGGCGAAGATGATGACAAGGGCGGCACCATGCGGCTTGGCGCGTATGAAGCGCATCTTGAACCGGGCAGCCATGTTGCCGAAATTTACGGACAGGAAATTATTTTTGAACGTCACCGTCACCGGTATGAGGTAAACATTAATTACCGTGAAAAACTGGAAGCGGCGGGACTTAAATTCTCAGGGCTTTCACCGGATGGTACGCTTCCAGAAATCGTTGAAATTAAAGATCACCCATGGTTTATCGGGGTACAGTTCCACCCGGAACTGAAAAGTAAGCCATTTGATCCTCATCCGTTATTTGCTTCCTTTATCGAAGCAGCCCTAAAGCAATCAAGACTGGTTTAACCAAACAAGAGACAAGAAATGACAGCAATTATCGATATCAAAGGCCGCGAAATCATTGATAGTCGCGGAAACCCAACCGTTGAAGTGGACGTTTTACTGGAAACCGGCGCGTTTGGCCGTGCTGCGGTTCCAAGCGGCGCATCAACCGGTGCCCATGAAGCGGTGGAGCTTCGTGATGGTGGTTCGCGCTATATGGGTAAGGGTGTTCTGCAGGCTGTCGAAGCGGTCAATACCGAACTTTATGACGCACTGACCGGTATGGATGCGGAAGAACAGATTGTTATTGATAATGTTATGCGTGAACTTGACGGTACGGAAAATAAATCCCGTCTTGGCGCCAACGCCATTCTGGGTGTCAGTCTCGCAACCGCA
>JAUILB010000168.1 GCA_030432815.1 Alphaproteobacteria bacterium
GATCGCCTGTAGCGATAGTCGTGTCCATCCTGCTATTTTAACACGGACAGCACTGGGTGAATTGTTTATGGTCAGGAATGTGGCAAATATAGTTCCCCCTTTTGAAACCGTGGGGGATGACAGTACTTATCATGGCACGAGTGCTGCGATTGAATTTGCAGTTAATCATTTAAAAGTGAGGCATATTATCGTTATGGGGCACAGTGGCTGTGGGGGAATTGCCGCATTGATGGACCGCTCAATTACTGAGGATTCAGCAGGGTATAGTTTTATTAAGCCCTGGATGAATATTGTAAGTGCAGCTAGTGATTTTTCATCTAGTAAGGCTGAAAATAACGCCACAGCATGTGAGCAGCGGGCCATTTTAATTTCACTTAATAATCTGAGCAGCTTTCCATGGGTTAAACAGGGAATAGAGAGTGGAACATTAAGGCTTCATGGATGGTATTTTGATATTCAGACCGGCACCTTAAGTGAATATAATGAGGGCGCGGATAAATTCGAAGAAATCATTTAACAGATTATTAGGGTTGAGCGGCTATTGTCTAATCTGAGCAGGCCTGGTAAAAAATGATAAGGAATTTATGTGGAGCCTTTATTACATATCGGATATGCAAAAACAGGGTCAACGTTCCTACAATTTAATATTTTTAAGCCCGATTATGGTTTCTATAATGCGTTCGACCAGCACTTTGCGCAAGTCATTCAGCGTTTTATCCTATGTAATTCTTTTACATATGATGCTGTTGCGACATTAAAATATTTCAAGGATAAATATGCAGTTGCAAAAAGCCAGGGATTAAAACCCGTTATTTCAGCCGAATCTTTATCAGGCCAACTATTTGCTAATAACAATATAGAAAAAGCAATTTCGCTTCGCCTTAAGGAAACCTTCCCAGATGCGAAAATTTTAATTGTCATAAGAAATCAGAAAGCAATTATCAAATCTGCATGGAAACATTATTTAAGAAATAATGGCGCGCAGACCATTGACAGATTTATTAGGAAAGAAGGGATTAAACAGGGATTTACATCCATTTTGAATATGGATCGGTTTCAATATCATTTTTTGGTGAAGCAATATCAAAAACTTTATGGCAAGGAAAATGTCCTTGTGCTTCCTTTTGAGCTATTAAAAATTAATCAAAAAGAATATGTGAATAAGATTTTGGCATTTTCAGGTACTTGCAAAGAATTTAAGGAAGACATATATCCGCCAGCAAATGTGGCACGTACGCCAGTTGAACTTTTTATAAGACATAAAATCGGGTTTTATATGAATGTAGACAGATACGGTGACAAAAAGGTGTTTTTGCAAAAAGTGCTTGATAAGGTTTGTCCGTTGGTTGCAAAGATCACACCGGATTGCGTTAATAAATCTATCGATAAAAGCTGGGATCGCTATTTAGACCTGCTTATTGACGGTTATTACCAAGACAGCAATAATATTTTGGCTGAAATTACAGGACTTGATTTAAAAGAATATCACTATGAGATATAACAGGGTTAATGCTCAAGATGTTATACATTTGACCATCGAATAGTATCAAAATCTCCACAATTGGCACAATGGGGGGTATAATGAGCGGGCATTGCACTGCATGTTGTACAGCTCCATGTCGTATCCATTTCCGCTTTTTCTGCCTTTACAATAAATTCTTCTGAAGCCTTCAGATCATTTTTTTGCCGTCTTTCCATAAGCGCAAGCAGATGGTAAGTTTTTTTACTAGCGCGTTTGTTGTTGATCAAATCATTCAGTGCTTGCCTTGCTTCGGGCCATTTTTGTGCATTTATTGCGCTTTCAGCAAGCAAATGGCGACTTTCAGGTTTAGAAGGGTTTTCTTCAACCAGTCTTTTTACCCTTCTATAAGTTTCCGACGCACTTTCAATTGGGTAAAGTTCACTGAACAATTCACCAAGTTCGTTTGTTGGGCTATGTTTCCAGGCCTGGAAGACGACTTTTTCAGCGGATTTTTTATCATTCTGTTCTATATACCCCCTCGCATATGCCATTGCAGCTGCTGAAAATGTTGGGTCATTTTTTAGCGCCGCTTTTAATAAATTGTGGCTTTCTGATTTTTGTCCGGCGGCTTTGGCTTCTAGGGCAAGGCAATAATCGATCACAGCGCTGTAACGCTTTAAACGTTTTGGATCAATGCTGCCGTTATTTTTTGATAAATCTTCAAGTACGGATTTTGCATTCTGCCACTGGTTTAAATGTGTGTTGCAGATAAAATTAAGCTCAAGAAGCTTACCGTTTTTTGGATGTTGGAGCAGCATTCTTTCGATAAGTGGTTTGGCACGGCTCCAAGACTTTTGACTTATCAGATCATCAAGTTCCTGTTTATCAACCCATGTTGTGCTGAGGTTGGATTTTTTTAAGGTATCAAGATAAGGATTTTTATCTTCACCAAGCATCCGCGTTGCACTGGCAAGCAGGCGTAAAACATTATGATCCTCGCCAAGCTTTGCTTTGGCGCGAAGTCCGAACTTTACGGCGTCAGCGTAATCTTCAAGGGCATATGATGACCATGCCCGATCAAGATCCTGCCCTGCTTTTGTTCTTTTTGCTGCCAAACGTTCCGGACTTGTAAAATAGCGTGTAAAATTAAGCCATTTAAGCAACCGGATAACAGCAAGAATAAAGGCGGTATATAATATTGCCAGTAATACAAATACTGCTAAAGTGAAGCGGATTTCCCAACCCTGCCAGCTGATGAAAACCTCCCCTGGATTAGAAGAAATCCAGGCGGCCCCCAGCGCAATCATAATTGCGAGGATTATATAAAAAGTCAGCCTGATCATGAGGTTGTCCCGGACACATTTGACTTGGCATCATTTTTAATCAGATAGTTTTCTGTCGCCTGTTTTTCAAGCTGCAATATTGCTTCTGTGCCGTCTATTAACGACTGTAAATCTGCCCGCCAAGGGGCAACAATATTTTTAATTTTCACAGGTAGGTCATCGGCGGTCCTTACAGCCGCTTCTGGATTATGCTGTGATAAATAAAGTTCAATTTGCGCAATCATATTGTCCAGATCGCTCGCATTGGGTGATGCCATATCCGTTTGGCGCACGGTGATCATATTTTTCAATGCGCTTAAGGTATTTTGTATCCATGAGGCTTCCGGATCTTTTCCTTCTTCTTTGAGTATTTCCGGGATGAGGTCATTGAACCCGCGCATTGATTGCTCAATTGTTATTATGCCTGACGTGCTATTTCGATTAAGTGTTGCAAGCGCATTTGCGATATCGGTATTTTCTGCAAGCGGACTGTTATTTATGATCTGGTTTATGGCATCCATGTCTGCTGCATAGGGGATACCTCTTTCGAAAGATCGTTTCAGATCAGCAACTTTAAGATTGAGCAAAATACCACTATTATCCTTGGCTGCGATTTGCTCCACGCTACCAAGACGATTTTCCAGATTAGCCAACTTCTCACTGAGTGTTGCAGTTTCACTTGCAAGCTGCCTTCTTTCCTCACGTGCCTGACCGGCATCAAGCATATTTTGACTTAATGGAACAAAGGAAGCCTCAAGTTGGCTCATGCGACTTAGCAGCATATCAATACGGCCAGACTGGGATGTATCAATAGGAGCGGCGACTACAGTATTTTCCAAGGCCGATTGTGCCTCGGATACAAGAGTTTCCAATGTGGCAAGTCGTTCTTCCAGATCAGATGGAATTATCGCGTTATTATTTGCTGAAGACAGATCAATATTATTTTCAAGCTCATTAATGCGCCCTCTTAATGCGGTGATATCACTTTGCTGGTTGTCAAGTCTTTGGCCAAGGGCAGAAACCTCACTCATACTGTCACCCCCGATCCAGTTCGCTACAAAAGGCAACCGCTCTTTCAAGGTGGGCATAAGATATACGGATAAGGCCATTCCGGCGATAAAAATGAGTAATACCATGAGGATACGAAATGATAAAGTTGGCTTATTCGACTTTCCCCCTTTTTCAGCTATTGGCGCGGCAGCGGGCTTTTTCTCAGGTGCAGAATTTTTAATTTCCGCATTATCATTGGTATTTTTGTTTGCGGGCGGTTTATCTTTATCGTTCATAGGGCCGTTCCTTAAAGATCAATATCAATCAGTTTATAAAGGTCAGATTGCGTTGGCTGATCTGATATTAACATATCTTTCCAGGGTAATTCTTCTACCCCATGAGAAACATTTGGGCTGATTGCAAGCGCTGTTATCATTTTTAAAGAATTTTCCAAGTTAGCCCTTTCTATCAATTCTTTAAATATAAGAGCGCTTCTTTGGGAATAAAAGGGGATAAAATCAATATCACCGTTTAAAATCATTTGTGCAATATTTTTGTTAAGGGCCGGTACGGCCTTCATTTCGTATACAATATGCTCAAAGACTTCAAAATCAGCGAACCTCAAGTCTGCCGTAAGAGGGCCCGCAATGTGTTTACCACGTATATATAAAAGAGCACCAT
The DNA here is from genome assembly GCA_030432815.1 of Alphaproteobacteria bacterium. Taxonomy (GTDB): domain Bacteria; phylum Pseudomonadota; class Alphaproteobacteria; order Sphingomonadales; family Emcibacteraceae; genus Pseudemcibacter. Next base: position 4,456 of record JAUILB010000168.1, read on the forward strand.
TTTGCGGCTTTAATGTTTTTTTTATTGTATCAGACAACTTTTCAAGATTTCCATCTGCGCTGATTACGTTTTTAAAACCAATCAGTTGCGCTTCTTTAGCTGTTTTGTCTCCGACTGTGAATATATGAGTATCCTTCTTATACCCAGAAAGGTCCGAAAACCGAAGACTATTGGCGCTTGTCAGTATTATTGCCTGAAATTTAGTGCCCGGCAGGGAGTCGCCATCATATTTATGAAGGGTCATCATCGGGCATATTACCACATCAAGGCCATTTTTACGAAGCTGTGGTGCTAGCTTTTCTGATTGTTCAAGGGGGCGGGTTAAGAGGATGCGCATTTCAATCGTTGCCCTAATTCACGGCCAATTGCTTCCGGATCATTTTTATTGCCGCTTAATGTATATGAAAAATCATTGTGTCCATCTTCATCAAGCACGCGTCCTTTTAATGTAAGAATATTACCGTCTATTGCGGCAAGCCCGGCGATAGGGGTTCGGCAGGAACCATCCAGAATATCAAGCATACTTCTTTCTGCTCTTACACGTAATTCCGTTTCGCTATGGTTTAGCGGATAAAGAAGCTCTTTTAATTTTTCATTTTCTGATGCGATTTCAATTGTAATGGCACCTTGGGCGACTGCAGGGAGTATATCCTTAACATTTACGGGATTTATTCTTTGATCTTCAATAGCAAGGCGGTTTAGACCAGCCATAGCCAGAAAAGTGGCATCTGCGACACCGTCATCAAGTTTTTTTAAACGTGTCTGCACATTTCCCCTGAAATTCACAATTTTGAGATCAGGCCGTAATGCCAGGGCCTGTGCCTTACGTCTCAAACTTGAGGTGCCCAATATTGCCCCTTTTGGAAGGTCGGACAGACACTGTGCTTTATCGGATAAAAATGCGTCTCTGACATCTTCCCGTTCAAGATAACAGGCAAGTTCTAACCCGTCGGGTAATTTTGTCGGCATGTCTTTAAGAGAATGTACCGCGATATCAATATCACCTTTATAGAGGGCTTCTTCGATTTCTTCTGTAAATAACCCTTTACCGCCAATTTCGCTCAAGTTTCTATCCTGCACACGGTCACCACGTGTTGACATAACACGAATTTCAATATTGTTGATGTTTAAATGGGGGTGATGTCCGATTAATAAATCCCGAACTTCAAGCGCCTGCGCCAGTGCAAGGTTGCTTCCCCGGGTGCCAATGATCAAATGATTGTGAGGGCGATTTTTCGCTTGGTCTTGCACAGTTCCTGTCCAGATGTTAGAGCGTATTTCAATAAGTTTCTTTTGTGTTATAAGATTTAATGGAATTCTGGTGTTGTTACCAGTAAAGAAAGAAAAAAAGAAAATAAATGCCGGACAAAAATATGAAAATGTCTGAAATACGGATAATGGGTATTGAAAGCAGTTGCGATGAAACCGCTGTTGCGGTGGTTTCTGGGAATAAAAAAATACTATCCAATATTATTCATTCCCAGTTTGACGCCCATAGCCCTTATGGTGGTGTTGTGCCTGAAATTGCTGCCAGGTCCCATATTGATTCTTTAAGCAAACTGGTTAAAAAATCTCTTGATGATGCTCAGCTTGATTTTGATGATTTGTCTGCAATCGCAGTGACTTCAGGGCCGGGCCTCATAGGCGGGGTTATGGTTGGACTTATGACGGCCAAATCAATTGCGTATGGCAGAAACATACCGCTCATAAGCGTAAATCATCTTGAAGGTCATGCTCTTTCCGTCAGACTAACGGAAGATGTGTCTTTTCCCTATCTTTTGCTATTGGTTTCAGGAGGCCATTGCCAATTGCTTGTCGTTAAGGGGGTCGGGGATTATCAGCGTCTGGGAACAACAATTGATGACGCTGCGGGCGAAGCCTTTGATAAAACGGCAAAGGTTCTGAATTTGGGTTATCCTGGCGGGCCGGCCGTTGAAGAAGCAGCAAAAAAAGGTAATCCCAAAAGGTTTAAATTCCCAAGACCGCTAAAAGGTAAACCGGGTAGTAACTTTTCATTTTCCGGATTAAAATCCGCTGTGCTCAGGGCAAGGGATGAGCTATCGGATACGCAGGGCGGGAAGCTTACAAGG
>JAUILB010000169.1 GCA_030432815.1 Alphaproteobacteria bacterium
GGCGATGCAGTCAGCGATTGAAATTTCATCACCACACAAAAAATCATTCTTTTCAAGAACCCCATCAAGATAGGGAAGCTGATCCGCAAGAAAACCTGCGGCTTCCTCAAGTGCGGCTGGATCCGGATCCTGACCCATAAATATTGATTTTACAATTTCCTCGTAAAAATAAACACTGATCCACCGCCCCACATGATAGCCAATCAAATCAACCATCTGATCAATTTGTGATGCTTTAAGCGGATCATCCGAATAAAGTCTTTTATTTGAAATATTGGCAATATAACGGCACATATTATTACTTTCAAAGATGGGATTGCCGTTATGTTCCATTGCAGGAATTTTCCCAAGCGGATGAATTTTTAAATAGTCCGGCTGTTTATGTTCACCTTTCATAAAATCCATTACCACATACTCATACTCTGCGCCGCATTCTTCGGCGGTAAGCACTGCCTTAACGGCATTATATGTTTTTGCACCATATATTTTTAACATTTAAAATCCTTATAAATTATCTGATATTGCTGCTGCATTTAACAGCGCGATTGAAATTTTTCCAGCGAAGAGAAGAATAGCGGCCCCAATTTCATTTCTTTCAATACGGCCTTTAAGATCATCAATCACAAGACTTGCGAAAAAAAATGCAAGAAGCTGAATGATCAGGATGACCCACCCCCAAATGAATATATCCCATAGGCTGACACTCCCTTCCAGACAGGCTGCCAGTGGAATACCAAGCCCGAGTATAGCAGCCGCCAGTGATATCGCTGCCGCAACATTACCTTCCCGGACAAGTTCCAGTTCATGGTACGGTGTGATTTTTTCATAAATAAAAACCCCCGCCCCCAGCATGATAAGCGCAAGGCCGAAATGTGATATAAAATAAGGAAAACCACTTATCAATGTATCAATCACAAGTTCCATATTCGCTTCCTTTAAAATTTGAATTTATCTTATCAAGTTATCGAAGCTGTGCAAGCGCAATTGTCAGCTTGATCACCCTATCAAGCCATGCTACGGTCAACAATCATAATTGGGAAGCCTATGGCAATAAAGGGAAAATTCACAGAGCGTACAGCAATGGCGATTGTTATTGCCAATATGATCGGTACCGGTATTTTTACAAGCCTCGGTTTTCAGCTTGCCGATATCAGATCGGGTTTTGTCATCATGTCGCTTTGGGTTCTGGGTGGCGTAATGTCGCTTTGCGGTGCACTTTGTTATGCAGAACTTGGGTCAAGACTGCCACGTTCCGGCGGGGAATATAATTTCCTGTCGCAAATATATCATCCCGGTGCCGGATTTGTATCGGGATGGATATCAGCTACAGTCGGCTTTGCAGCACCAACGGCCCTTGCGGCCATGACATTTGGAACTTATCTGAGCTCCGTTTTTCCAACCCTTGATCCATTATGGCTTGCAACAGTCCTAATCGTATCTATGACGGCTGTTCATTCAACCACCCATAAAAACAGTGGCGGATTACAAAACTTCTTTACCAGCGGTAAAATTCTGCTGATCATCGTATTTTCAATTGCCGCATTAATCGCTGCGCCGGAATTTCAGGATGTATCATATATACCGAAGGCATCTGATCTCGAATTATTTACCGGTGGTGCTTTTGCTGTTTCCCTTATTTTTGTGGGATATGCTTATACAGGTTGGAATGCGGCAACGTATCTTACCGGGGAACTGGATGATCCGCAAAAATCCCTGCCACGCGTGCTGATCATCGGGACTGCCGCAGTCATGATATGCTATTTACTGTTGAATTATGTATTTCTGACTACCGCACCAATGGACGCGATGGCCGGAAAACTGGAAATTGGCTATATATCGGCACAATATGCATTTGGTGATATCGGCGGTACCATTATGGGACTTGCTCTATCATTACTTCTTATTTCAACCGTAAGTGCGATGCTGGTTGCCGCACCGCGGGTGTTGCAAATGCTGGGCGAGGATTATACCCTGATTGAAAAACTCGGCAAAGTGAACAGCCACGGCATCCCTGCACTTGCCATATGGTTACAGTCAATTTTGGCACTTGTATTTTTATGGACAGCCACATTTGAAAGTATACTACTATTCAGTGGCGCAACAATGGCGATCAATTCGCTTGTGGTAATTATCGGGATTTTTATATTAAGACGAAAATCAGGAAGCGAACATAGCGGTTTTAAAATCCCGCTTTATCCGTTGCCACCGGTTATATTTATAACGATCACGGTGGTGACACTTGTTTATCTTACTATTCAAAACACACAGGAAATTGCCTTTTCAGTTGCAATTATCACATCGGGCCTTCTTCTTTATGCAGTAGCAAATAAATTTTCCGCAAAATAAAAAAGCCGCCCGAAATGAGCGGCTCTATATTCGACGTAGCCATTTATGGCGGAGGCTAGGCCCGACTGGGCCTCGCGAACTTTTTCGCGAAAGCCAAGCGCGAGCGCCGGCGATTGAGGCTAATTTTAACGTGAGTAGAACTCAACCACAAGGTTTGGTTCCATTATAACCGGATAAGGAATTTCATCGAGTGTTGGCACACGAAGGAAAGTCACTTTGTGTCCTTCTGATTCAATATAATCAGGAATATCACGCTCAGGGCTTTCCATACCCTGGATAACCATCGGGATCTGACGTGATTTTTCACGAATTTCAATCACATCACCGACTTTAACCATATAGCTCGGGATGTTTACTTTTTTGCCGTTCACTTTTACATGGCCGTGGTTCACGAACTGACGGGCAGAAAAGATTGTCGGGACGAATTTTGAACGGTAAACAACCGCATCAAGACGGCATTCAAGAAGACCAACAAAGATTTGACCTGTATCACCGCGGCGGCGAACGGCTTCTTTATAGATACGCTTGAATTGTTTTTCGGTAATATCACCATAGTGGCCTTTAAGCTTTTGCTTTGCCATCAATTGAACACCATAGTCAGAAAGCTTGGCACGGCGGCCCTGCCCATGTTGACCCGGACGATATTCGCGTGTGTTTACTGGTGATTTCGGACGACCCCAGATGTTTTCACCCATGCGGCGGTCGATTTTATACTTGGCTTGTGTACGTTTTGTCATTTTTCTTCCAAATCGCTTGTTTCAATTATTGTTTCCTCAGCGCCGTAAACTGCAATATGTGGCAGGATACGCAACCGGGACTCTCACCCGGTCATTCGAGATGGGCGGAATATAGCTATTTCCGTGGGGATGTCAAACTTTATTCGGCTTTTTCTTGGCCTTTTTGGCAAGTTCCGCTTTTTCGGCCTGCCAGCCGGGGCCGCCACCGGTGGCAAGGGCCTTTACCACCCCGCGCATGGTGCTTATTTCCTCGTGGGTAAGTTCGCTGCGGGTAAAAATATTACGAAGGTTCCGCCGCATCAGCGAACGCCGCTGATCAGACCGGAAATAACCCGCTTCTTCAAGCTCATATTCCATATGATCAAACAGTTTCTGAAGCTCCCCTGCCGTTGCCGGTTTGGTATCCAGCATCGGTATGTGGCTTTCGGGAATATCGCTGTCTGTCTGAAACCATTCATAAGACATGATCGCCACCGCTTGCGCCAGATTAATGGATGCAAAACTTGGGTTAAGCGGCACGGATACAATCGCCGTGGAGAGCGCAATGTCATCATTTTTAAGACCGGCTTTTTCCGGCCCAAAAAGAAGTCCCACACGATCCCCTTCCTTCACGGCATCACGCATACGGGCGCAGCATTCCTTTGGCGTTACGACTTCCTTGATCATATCACGGGGACGCGCGGTTGTGGCATAGACATAAGTCAGATCGGCGATAGCTTCGGCCGTTGTGTCAAACACCCTCGCATTTTCAAGCACGATATCCGCCCCCGCCGCCGGGGCCACTGCATCCGGATTGGGCCAGCCATCCCGCGGCGCCACAAGCCGCAGGTCCGTCAGCCCGAAATTATACATCGCGCGAACCGCCTTACCGATATTTTCACCAAGCTGCGGGATCACAAGGATAATCGCCGGACCATTATCCTGAATTTTAGAATCTTCCTTATGATTGGTCCCGGCCATGGGTTATTTCTTTTCCCAAGTGGTACCATTTGGACCATCTAAAAGAGTAATTCCCTGCTCAGCAAGCTCATTTCTGATCTCATCCGCACGGGCAAAGTCCTTACTTGCCTTTGCTTCCGCCCGTTCAGTGATCAATGAATCAATATCCAATTCTTCAGACACACCCGCAATAAACCAATTATCGCTATTCAGTATGCCTAGCAAATTTGCGGATGCTAGCAACTCACCTTTTTTGTTCTCGTCCTTTGCAAGCTGATTAAGCTCCATAATTGCTTTTGGCGTGTTCAGATCATCCCGAAGCGCTTCAAGCACGGCAACTGATGGTTCTGATGCTTCGGCCCTGACTGTAAAGCGATACCAGCGATCAAGCTGTTTTTGCGCTTGTTTAATCGCATCACGGCTAAAATCTGCCGGTTGGCGATAGTGCGATGACAGAAGCGCAAGCCTGATAGCCTCGCCCTTACCAGGGAATTCTTCCAACAACTGATGAACTGTGATGAAATTACCAAGGGATTTTGACATTTTTTCCCCATTGACGGTGAGGTATCCATTATGCATCCAGTAATTGGCAAGCTTTGCACCATCATGTGAACATTTGCTTTGCGCGATTTCATTTTCATGGTGTGGGAAAATAAGATCCTGACCACCACCGTGAATATCAATGGTTTTGCCAAGCTCCCCGCGGATCATAGCCGAACATTCGGTATGCCAGCCCGGACGACCAAAACCCCATGGGCTATCCCAGCCCGGTTGGTCCCCGGTTGATGGCTTCCAGAGCACAAAATCCGGTGCTTCGCGTTTATAACCCGCCACATCAACCCGTGCGCCGGCGATTAGATCAGCAACCGTCTTACCGCTAAGTTCACCATAATCATTCATGGTGGATACCTGAAACAGCACATGACCGTCTGCTTCGTATGCGTGGCCTTTGTCGATCAGGTCGGAAATAAGTTTAATCATTTCCGGTATATATTCGGTCGCCTTTGGGCGGATATCCGGTAGATAGGCATTAAGCGCGGCCATATCTTCTTCATAAATACGGGTGAATTTTTCAGTAATTTCACTGATCGGCTTACCCGTTTCACGGCTGGCATCAATGATTTTATCATCAATATCGGTAATGTTCCGGGCGTAGGTCACGTTGCCGTAATCATGTTTAAGCAACCGGTAAAGCGTATCAAATACCACAACCGGGCGAGCATTTCCCACATGCGCATAATCATACACCGTTGGCCCACACACATACATTTTGATATGGTTCGGATCAATCGGTTTGAACTCTTCCTTTTGATTGGTAAGAGTGTTGTATATCTTAAGCTTGCTCACCGTTCAGTCTCGCTCTTACTCTGTCGGCACCAATAAGCGGCAGAAGGGTGCCCATTTCCGGCCCGTGATCAAGCCCTGTTACCGCCTGACGCAACGGCATAAACAGATCGCGCCCTTTGGCACCAGTTTCATCCTTCACGGCCGTGGTCCAGCCTTCCCATGTGGTATTATCCCAATCCCCACCCGGAAGAAGTGCTGCTGCCCTGGCGATAAAATCAGCATTTTCAATCACTGGCGTGACCGGCCCTTCTATAATATGAAGCCAGTCCTCCACATCTTCAAGTTTTTCAATATTGGCACGGGCAACATTCCATATGGCTTCGGTTACGCCGTCATTAAGACGGTCCTTAACCGCGGCATAATCCGTCACATGAAGAATTTTTGCATTTAAAAGCTCAAGATCGCGTGGATCAAATTTGGCGGTTGCCCGTGAAAATTTGCTAAATTCGAACTGTTCGATAAGCGGTTCCATGCTGGTAAAGGGCTCAATCGGATCGGACGAACCCATTTTTGCAAGCAGGCTAACGATGCTCATGGCTTCAAGGCCGTCTTCTTCGCGGTAAGATTTGATGGATGCAGAACCAAGCCGTTTGGATAGCCCCTCACCCTTTGCCCCGGTCAGAAGAGCGAAATGCGCCATTTCCGGCGCTTTGGAACCAAGTGCTTCAAAAATTTGCGTCTGAACCGCGCTGTTGGCGCTATGGTCTTCACCGCGCATGATATGGGTAATGCCAAAATCAATATCATCCACCACACTTGGAAGCGTATAAAGATAACTACCGTCCTCACGCACCAGAATCGGGTCACTTAGCGCTTCAATATCAAAATTCTGATGGCCGCGTACAAGGTCATCCCATTCCACACGGGCCGGCGTTGCCAGCTTAAAGCGCCAGTGGGGATTTCGCCCTTCGGCTTCAAATTTCTCTTTTTGTTCGTCGGTAAGCGCAAGACCCGCACGATCATAAACCGGTGGTTTGCCCTGTCCCAGCTGAATTTTTCTTTTTAGATCAAGTTCCTGCGCTGTTTCGTAGCAAGCATAAAGACGGCCGTCCGCCTTTAATTTTTCAACGATTTCATCATACCGACCGAAACGTTTTGATTGATGCGCTTCTTCGTCCCAATTAAGA
>JAUILB010000170.1 GCA_030432815.1 Alphaproteobacteria bacterium
ATCGCAGCAAGTGCGGGAAATCACGCACAGGGCGTTGCTTACCACGGAAGTCGATTGGGCATACCGACAACCATTGCAATGCCACTTGGAACACCATTCGTTAAAATAAGCAACACACAGGAATTAGGTGCAAAAGTTGTCCAGGTTGGTGAACGATTTGATGAAACTGCAGAAGAAACATTAAAAATAGCTGATAAGGAAGGACTAACTCTGGTCCATCCGTTTGATGATTATCATATTATGGCCGGACAGGGGACAATAGCAATTGAATTTTTACAGGACGTTCCGGAACTTGAAGTTCTAGTCGTTCCGGTTGGTGGCGGTGGGCTTATCGCTGGGATCGCAACAGCAGCTAAAGCAATTAATAAAGATATAAAAATAATTGGTGTTCAATCGGAACGGTTCCCATCTTTATACCGCGCCTTTCACAATCAGGAATATGTCCCGCAAGGGGCAACCTTAGCGGAAGGAATAGCAGTTAAAACTATCGGTAAAAAAACACTTGAGATATGTAAAAATAAAGTCGATGACATTTTACTCGTAAGCGAAGATGAAATTGAAAAGGCACTTGGCCTTCTGCTGACTGTCGAAAAAATGGTATCTGAAGGTGCTGGTGCCTGCCCCCTTGCCGCACTTATTCGTTATCCTGAACTATTCAAAAATAAAAAGGTGGGGTTAATTGTATCCGGCGGCAACATTGATACACGCCTGCTTGCATCCATATTAATGCGCGGACTTGTACGGGATGGTCGTATTTCAAGGCTGCGCATTGAACTGCCTGATGTGCCGGGTGCGCTCTCCATCATTTCAACCATCATCGGCAATCAGGGAGGGAATATCATTGATGTATCCCATCATCGTCTTTTTACAGATCTGCCAGCGAAGGAAACATATTCAAACATATCGCTAGAGACCCGCGACGCGCAACATTTACAATCCATTCTGGATGAATTACGCGAAGCTGGTTTTGTTGTTTCGGTAAACCGAAATATTGATATGTAAAAGACATTTTTCCGATTGATAATATTTAATTAACCATCACACGTCATTATAGCCCTATTGAACATTTGGATTCTAATTAGGTTTTTTTAATGTCGGACGAACAGGCACAACGGCCCATAATAATAAAAAGAATTAAGAAAGTTTCAGGTGGCGGTCATGGCGGCGCCTGGAAAGTGGCTTATGCTGACTTTGTAACAGCAATGATGGCTTTCTTCCTTTTGTTATGGTTACTTAATTCTACGACGCAGGCGCAAAAAGAAGGACTTTCAGAATATTTTACGCCTACAACAGCATCTGTTCAGGCGGTAGCGGGGGCTGATGGCGTACTTGAGGGCGTATCTATAAATTCTGATGGCTCTTCATCCGCTTCTGTCTCAATGCCAATACCGGATCAGAATGTAAGAGTTGCAGAAGACAGAGATACGACCTCTAATGCAGATGCAGCAGAGGAATCATTTGAAACTGCGATGGCAAATCGCGAACAGGAAGTATTTGAAAATATGGCATCTGAAATTGCGCTCAGCATTCAGGAAAGTGCCGAATTGTCGCAACTTCAGGAACAAGTTCTGATTGATGTAACCGAGGAAGGTATGCGCATCCAATTAGTTGATCAGGACAATCGTTCCATGTTCAGACCTGATACTGCAGATCTTTATTCATACGCTGAAAGGATGCTTATTCATATTGCGGAAAAAATAGAAAACCTGCCTAACAGACTTGCTATTTCCGGCCATACTGATTCAACACCCTTCAGATCTGGTTCCTCATATACAAATTGGGAACTCAGTGCTGACCGTGCTAATTCAGCCCGCCGCGTTTTAAGAACTGCGGGGGTTCCCACGGACAGATTTGCAGAAGTAACCGGTAAAGCCTCAACTGAACCGCTTCTTCCTGGAAGTCCGAACAGAGCAGAGAACCGTCGTATAACGATCCTTGTTATTCGTGAAGCACCTACATTGCCTACTAATTTTTAAGTCTAAAAAACTTGTCTTAATTAAAAAACTACTGTTAAGATTACCCTTAACATAGGGGTATTTAATGGAAATTTTTGAACCGACACTGCAAATGTGGCTCACTTTTGGTGTAATTGGGCTTGGTATTTTATTTTATGTGCTTGATAAATTCCCAATGGAAATTGTTTCCCTTGGCATTATAACGACATTCTTGATTTTATTTCATTTTTTACCCGTAATCAGTGCTAACGGGGAAGTACTTTTAACGACAAGAAGTTTACTGGCCGGTTTTGCTGACCCTGCGCTTGTTGCAATCCTGGCACTTTTGGTTGTTGGACATGGCATGGTGGAAACTGGCGCACTTGATAGCCCTGTAAAAATTCTTGTCCGCCTTGGGAATGATTACCCGGTTACCATTTTGATTCTATCACTCCTGATAGTCATGGTAATAAGCGCTTTCTTAAACAACACACCTATTGTGGTTATTTTTATCCCCATCATGATTACTTTGGTTGAAAATTTGGGAGAATCACCTTCCCTTTATTTAATGCCTTTAAGCTTTGTTGCTATTTTAGGCGGAATGACAACATTAATTGGATCAAGCACAAATTTGTTGGTAGCGGGAGAGTTTCAAACTATCAGCGGGGAAACTCTGCAATTTTTTGACTTTGTAGTCCCCGGCTTGTTTTTAGCCATGATAGGTTTTCTATACGTCCTGATTATCGCACCAAGAATTCTACCTAATGATAAGTCGGCTTCAAATAATGAAACTAAAATTACCGGTAAACAATTCATCGTACAGATTGACCTTACGGAAGGTAACAACCTTATTGGCAGTAAGGCGGTTGCAGGTATGTTTCCAATCCTTGCCGGCATGACCGTGCAAATGGTAAAAAAGGGGGCACACCAGCATTTGCCGCCTTTCGATGATATAACACTGGAAAAAGGTGATAGCATTGTCATTGCAACAACCAGAAAAGAACTGACACAAAAATTCGCCGAAGATCACGTATTATTATCAGACGCTAAGAACCAGTCTGTTATTGATCTGGATGAAGACGCTGCTAAATATCCTCCTTCACGAGGACAGCAATTGGTAGAAGTCATTGTAGCACCTAAATCCCGACTTGATGGTCGCACGCTGGATCAGGCCGGTTTTGTTTTGCAGGGAGGCTGTAAAATTCTTGGCATTCAAAGACGTAGCCGAATGAACCGTGCATCAATCAATGACATAAGACTTGAAGCCAACGATACATTACTGGCTATTGGCAGTCAGGGGCAGATCCAATCTTTACGGCTTAATAATGACGTAATGCTGCTTGAATGGTCTGTAAAGGAAATCCGTTTCAAAGCTGACACATGGAAAGCACTGGGGATATTCTTCGGTGTCGTTGTGCTTGCTTCCGGTGGCATTTTACCGATTTCGGTTGCAGCTACACTTGGCGCTTTTACAATGATTGTTTCAGGGTGTCTCAATGTTCGCAAGGCAGCACATGCTATTGACAGGAATATTTTTCTACTTATTGGCGCTGCTTTAGCCATGGGTGCATCTTTACAGGCAACAGGGGGCGCATCTTATATTGCGATGGCAATGATTGATGCCCTTTCAGGTGCCAGCACGGGTGTACTGTTATCTGCTTTTTTCATATTGATTGCTTTCCTTACTAATATACTTAGCAATAATGCCACGGCGGTGCTATTTACTCCTATAGCGATAAATGTGGCGGCAGAACTTGGGGTGGATCCTTTTATATTTGTTACCGCAGTGATTTTCGCTGCAAATTGTTCGTTCGCATCACCAATGGGCTACCAGACAAATTTACTAGTATTAGCACCAGGAAATTACAAATTTACCGACTTTATGAAAGTGGGCATACCATTGATCATCCTGTTATGGATCAGCTATTCCTTATTTGCGCCTTGGTATTACGGCCTATGATGGCTTTTAACGTAAAAATATGATATGCTGAGCCATAGGGAATGGGCTAAATCAAATAATATAATCCCGTGATTTTACACCAAATAGCAGAAGACCATTAAAAATAGTCAACTTGGATCGAAAGTGATTTAGTGCATGACATTACATATGCTTTTAACTTTTGCGGTGATTTTTGTGGGAATAACATTGTATGTATCCGATAAAATCCCAATGGAGATTACATCCTTAAGCATTGTTATATTTCTTCTTTTACTTTTTCACTTTTTTCCCTACGAAAATATCGACAAGACGGCTGTTCTTAGTAGTAGGGATATTTTAGCAGGGTTTGCCGATCCTGCATTATTTACAATAATTAGCCTTCTTATTGTTGGGAATGGATTACTTGCAACAGGAGCATTGGATGCACCGGCAAGATTTATGATCCGTTTTGGACGCACAAGGCCGAAAGTAGTTCTTTATTGTTCCTTAGTCATAGCACTCATTATCAGTGGTTTTTTAAATGACACACCCGTTGTGGTTTTGTTCATTCCCATTATGATAACAATGATAAAAAAATTGAAGGTTTCTCCATCACAATACCTTATGCCTCTTAGTTTTGTTGCCATACTGGGTGGAATGACAACATTAATAGGATCCAGTACAAATCTTTTGGTTGCTAGTGGTTACCAGTCCCTTTCTAATAGTACATTAGGCTTTTTTGATTTTACTATCCCGGGAGCCTTTCTGGCAGGCGTTGGGGTTTTTTATATTTTTATCATAGCTCCTTTATTGTTGCCTAACTCTAATCCGGAAGAAGAAAACGAAACACAAATAACCGGAAAGCAATTTTTGGTTCATCTGGTTCTGAGAAATAACAGCTCGTTGATTGGGAAACATGCAAAGGGCGGTATGTTTCCAGGCATATCCGGATTAACCGTTCAATTGGTTAAAAGAGGTGAAGATGTTTTTTTACCACCATTTGACGACATAACTCTAACAAGGGGTGATAATATCATTATTGCCGCCACACGAAGCAAACTAACCAGATTGCTTGCAACTGACAATTATCTGCTTTCCAGCATTAAGAACCAGGCAGAATCAGAAGGGGAACCTGTAAATTCGCAAGAGAAGATATTTACTCGGGGACAGAAACTAGTTGAAGCCGTTATCGCGCCATCACAAGCACTTGATGGTGCAATGTTAAAAAATGCAGCACTTTTGTTAAATCAGGGATGTAAAATTATTGGCGTTCAAAGACGCACCAGAATGAACAGATCATCAATAGAAGACATTCGTCTGAATGCCGGTGATACTCTTCTGGTACATGGGAACCATCAGCAAATTCGCTTATTGCGTCTCAATAAAAATATTTTACTTATGGAATGGTCGTTAAAATCCATCCCAAATACAAAAGATATGTGGAAATCCCTCGCTATTTTTGCGGCCATAATCATAACATCCGCAACAGGTTATATGCCAATTTCCATCGCCGCTTTAACGGGGGCGTTACTTATGCTGCTGTCGGGATGCATATCACTAAGAAAGGCTTTTCAATCTATAAATGCTAAAATATTCTTTCTTATTGGTGCCGCACTCGCTATGGGAACAGCCTTACATGCAACTGGCGGTGCTGCCTATATAGCCATGAATATGATTGCGATGCTTCACGGTTATAGCGTGCCTGTCATATTATCATGCTTCTTTTTATTGGTCACATTAATGACCAATATTCTCAGCAATAATGCAACAGCGGTTTTATTTACACCTATTGCCATTAATGTAGCGGCAGAACTGAATGTAGATCCTTACATATTTGTTACTACATTAATATTCGCTGCAAATTGTTCCTTCGCAACGCCGATGGGGTATCAAACTAATTTACTCGTGCTGGGGCCTGGAAATTACAAATTTACCGACTTTATGAAAGTGGGCATACCATTGATCTTGCTGTTATGGATCAGTTATTCTATATTTGCGCCTTGGTACTACGGCCTATAATTTCATTAAACGAAACTATAAAAATTTTTCCTTTTATGATATTTAAGATGCATGACTGATCAATCATCACATTTTCCAAAATTTTATGTGACCGCGCCTGCGCCCTGTCCCTATATAGAAGGCAATACAGAACGCAAAATATTTACAGAGCTACGTGGGCAACAACTTGCCTATGACCGCGCAGCAATTCTCAATCATTTTGGCCCTGAAAATGATCGCGCAAGATCAGAAGAACTTCATCATTCATTAGCGCTGGTCGGATTTAGAAGGAGCCAGGATATTGCTTATCGTCCTGCCTGTGAAAACTGCCATGAATGCAAGTCAGTCAGAATCCCGGTTTACCTTTTTGAAATGTCAAAAGGCCAGCGACGCATCCAAAATAAAAATAATGACATCACTGTTGCTATCAAACCAAATATTGCAACCCACGAACAATATAATCTTCTCAAAAATTATATAGATAAAAGGCACGCAGATGGCGGCATGGCTGGAATATCGTTCCAGGAATATAAAGATATGGTGGAAAGTAGCCCTATTAGTACAATAATAATTGAATATAGAAGCGACGATGGCACACTTGTCGGTG
>JAUILB010000171.1 GCA_030432815.1 Alphaproteobacteria bacterium
CTCAACCGCAGGCGGTGCGGCCCAGAATTTTTTAGTGATGGTAAAAAAGTTCGGATTGACTAAAACTTCTTAAGATGGAAAGGTGGCTTTTTTAATAAGAGTATTAAACGATGCCAGAACTATCGCTTTCTTCACTAACCACACGAATATCAGGTCCTGCATCCAAAGCGTGGGATGTTGGAGATGTGGCATCAAAGAGAATGCTCGCTGGTGAAGATATCATTCATCTTGGTGTTGGTGACCCTGCTCTGGATACACCAGAAGAAGTCCGCAAGGCCATGTTTGATCATGTGGCAGCGGGCAAAACACATTATTCACCCCTTGCAGGAGAATATGATTTGCGTGAAGCGATCGCCTCTCATGCGAGTGGGCTTTATCACAGGGAAATCAAAGCAGAGGAAGTTGTTATATGCAACGGCGCGCAAGGGGCACTCTTTGCTACATTCTTATGTTTAACGGAAAAGGGTGATGAAGTTATTGTTTTGGAACCCTGTTATGCGCCCTACCCTGCGGTTGTGACAGCCGCAGGCGCAACGATGGTGCCGGTCGTTTTGGATAAGAAAGAGGGCTATTCTTTAGATTTGGAAAAGGTAAAAGCAGCCGTTACAGATAAAACCAAAGTCATCCTTGTTAATTCGCCAGGCAATCCTTCCGGCGCCGTATTTGATCAGCATGTTTTGAATGAACTTGCAGAATATTGTAAGGCCCGTTCTATCTGGCTTGTTTCAGATGAGGTTTACTGGTCACTTTGTTTTGAGGGAGACCATAATTCTCCATATCAGGTAGAAAGTTGTCGAGATAATATGATAGTCGTAAACAGTCTTTCGAAATCACATGCAATGACAGGCTGGAGAATTGGATGGGCAATAGGCCCAGCACATTTTATTGCTTCAATGACCAGTCTTTCGCAGGCCCAATATTTTGGTATTAACCAGTTTGTGCAAAAAGCGGCTATTACAGCACTTGAGGATAAATCAACCAGTTCTGAATTTAAGGGGCTGTTTCGTATGCGTCGTGATGTTTTATGTCAGGGGCTTAGAGGCTGTAATTATGTGGATTTCGCCGTACCAAAAGGCGGAATGTTTGTTTTACTGGATGTATCGCGTACCGGGTTAAGCGGTAAAGAATTTGCGGAGCAGCTACTTGACGAAGAACAAGTTGCTGTTGTGCCGGGTTTTGGATTCGGACCTTCCGTAAGTGATACGGTACGGGTCGGATTTTTGCATGATCCATCGCTTTTAAGGGAAGCTGCAGAAAGAATAGTCAGATTTGCCACGCGCAAGGCCCGTTTAGTAACCGAGACACAATATTAATTCAGTCATAATCGGTTTTATTCAGCGACCTGTTCCAGCATAGACGTTGTTGTAAGCCCGGATTTAACACATGCCTCTGCCCATTTGGTGAGTTGCTTGCGGTCCTGAAAGATTTCTGAAGGTTTGGGCGGATGAAAAATAATGAAAACCGAAAAGTCGTTTTTTTGTTTTAATAAAGACCAGATATGAGGTGCGAGATCCATATCACCGTACCAAGTATATCGGTTGCGGACATGCTCATCGGTATCGTGGCCATATACCAAAGTAATGGGTTGTATTATGGTTTTTGCTTCAAGTTCGGGAGCCTGAGTAGCGGAAAGAAGCCCTGGTTTAAAGGGTAGTAATTCAGTACCATTGCTGCTACTGCCTTCGGGGAACAGGAAAATGCGTTCACCGTTGCTTAAAAGTTCAACCAGTCTGCTTTTTTCTTTGGGAATATTAATTGCTTTGCGGCTAACAAAATGGGTGCGGCTGATTTTGGCAAGAAAGCCAATGACAGGCCAATCGGCTACTGCTGATTTTGCAACAAAAAGTCCGTCCACTACAGAAGCCAGAAGTGGAATATCAAGATAAGATACATGGTTCGAGACAAAGAAATTTGCATTTTCGATATCAGGCTTTCCAATGATCTTTACTTTTATTCCGGCACTTTTAAGGCAACATTTAAAAAAAGGTAGCGCAAAAGTACGCCGGACAGATCGGCCCAGAAAGTAAAAACCAAGATAGGGAATGAGTAATATAAGCATAACAACCAGCAGCGACCCAAGCTTTAAGCCGGCCCTCAAAGAAGCACTATGCATGTTATTCTGCTGCGATAGTTGGCGTGTGTGGTTTTGATTGAACCGTATCGCGCTGAAAATGGCTACGATACTTTCCGGAAAGATTTTCAGTTTCAACCACGATGGAGACATCAATTGTGTTGAAGCGGTGATCAATAACAGCGCCTTTGCCAACATAACCACCAACTCGCAGATATCCTTTTAACAGCGGGGGCAACTCCCGTTGTATCTGTTTTATATCAAGCGCGCTTTTTTTCATCAGATTCATTGAAACATATTTATCCGAAAGCGCAACAGGTCGCATGGATTTTGGCGCGAGGTGATAATGATGTAGATAAGAAAGAACGCGTTTGGCGTCATCCACATCTGTGCCATGGATACTGCCGCAACCAAACATAAGTTTTACAGCATAGATATCAATATATTCACTGATACCGCGCCATAATAGCTGCATTGCACCGCGACGACGATAGTCACCATCAATACAGGATCGTCCCAGTTCCAATATTTCCTCCGGGGCATAGATAAAGTTCTTAACATCAAATTCGTTTTCAGAATAAAAACCTGTTGTTGTTTCGGCGATATTGCCAAGAAGCAGGCGGTAAGTACCCACCACGCATGGTTTTTCGTCAGTAGTTTTTTCAAGATCAATGACAAGTAAATGGTCGCAAACTTCATCATAACGATCAATATCACGTTTGAGAGCACGGCATTGTGTCGTTGGGATAGCACCCATGTCTTCATAAAAAATTCTATATCTTAAAGCCTGGGCAGCATCCACATCATTTGCCGTTTTTGCCAGTCTCACTTCGAGGTTGTTAAATTGAAGCGGCTTCATGAATAATTCCTTTCCTGGTATTATCATTAAGCCTTATATGAAAGGTATTTGTTACAGTAGCGTGTCACTAAAATGATCAATTTTTGGCAATTTATGTTGTTGGGAGATCTTAAATAGTAGAGTATTTAATGACATAACGAATTATAAAGAGTTTGAATGATATATAAATCCCATGCAAAAACCGACCGAAATTACCATCACAATTGATACTGAATGCAGCATTGCCGGCGCGTTTGCTGATCCGGGTGTGCGCAAACCGGTTGCTGACAAAGCGATCCTTTGTGAAGTGGATGGTAAAGAGCATGGCGTTGGCTTCCTTCTGGATACATTTAAGAAGTATGGCATTAAGGCCAGTTTTTTTATTGAATGTGCCCATTATTATTATTTTGGTGATCATCCCATGCGCGCCGTGGTGGATCGGATTGCTCATGAAAAGCAGGATTTACAGCTGCATGTTCATCCGTGCTGGATGCATTATAACAAAGATCCTGAAATTGGTGAATTTCCCACCAATGACAGTTGCAAGGGGCGGAGCTATGATGAACTTAAACGAATTTTCGAGCTTTCGGTAAATATATTCAAAAGTTGGACAGGCAAACGCCCGGAAGCACTGCGTACGGGAAGTCTACTTGCAGATCTGAACATTTACCAGGTTATGAAGGATCTTGAAATTCCGCTTGCGTCCAATGTGGCGATCGGAGTCAATGTTCCTGATGAAAGAGAGCTTTATTTAAACGGTGGTCGTCATTATGTGGATGGGGTAATGGAACTGCCGGTATTTTCATATATAGATAGCAATATCGCTGGCAGGAAACATATTAAATCATTACAGATTACCAGCTGTTCATGGCCGGAAATGAAATTTCTGCTTAAAAAAGCACGTGCACAGGGAATAGAAAATATTGTTCTTCTTACCCACCCGTTTGAATTTATCAAAAAATCCGACCCTTATTTTTCAAAACTGACACGTAACAGGGTTAATCAGCAAAGGCTGGAAAAGTTATGCAAATTTATTGCTGACAATGATCAGGATTTTGTGTCTGCAGATTTTGGTCGGAGTCATCAAAGGTGGATTGAGCAAGGAGCCCGGAAGGAAAATATGCTTGAAATTCCGTCTTACTATGCTTTTGGTCGGCGACTTCACAACTTGATGAATGATAAAATCTGGTCTTACTAATTTTGGCGCCGCAGCAATTTTTTTAAAAATGATTTTATCCCCATTTTTTCAAGAATTTTGTTTAAAGTTCTGGAAAAAAGGTCAAAAATTCTGTGCAGGTTGAGCCAGAAGGAGTTTGCAAAATTTTTCTCAAGTTTATAAAGGTTCACACAATAAACATTATGGGTGGAAAACAGTTCTTTCTGATCAGAATGGCCTTCGGTAAAGTCAAAAATATGTGCGTCTTCATCGCTGAATAAATATTCAAGCGCTTTTAAAAACAGCACTGTACCTGCAGAGAGCCGCCCAACTTCCGGTAAGTATCCGACATATGCATATATGACGATGTTATTAAAGATAGGAAGGTAAAGATATGCAACTGGTTTATCACTTTGAAAAAGAATGAAAGCCCGGACAGTACCATTTCTTGCATGGCGCATCATATCTTCTTTAAAACCGTCATCAACGGGTAGGCCAGCGTCCAGCAGCTTTTCCTGATAAGTTTCTTTGGATATAGCGCGGGCAAGCGGGTAAAATTCTTCTATTTCGTCCGGGGTTTGATAGATCCTGCAATCAATAGCACCACCAGAGTCCTTTTCAAATTTTCTAAATTTTCTTCTGAAGGTGGATTTTGTTTTCGGCGAAAACTGGTCTAAATAACTTTCATAGTCGGTTTTTAGATCAATATAATAACGCCAGTAGGATTGTGACACATAATTTATATAACCGTCTTCCTGCCATAAGGTTTCGTGATCTTCTTGAGCCGGGAGAGAATATAGCATAATACCGCTTGCTGACGTATCAGGGGCTGGAGGCGATGTGTTTTCTTTGGTATCAGCGCAGAAGTTTATAAAGTCGACATTTGAGGTTTGAAGGCGAAAAGTTTTTTTGAACAGGCAAATCTCGCCAAGCCAAAAGGGTAATTTTATATCGCGGGTTTCCCAGGATGCGGACATTTTACGCTGTGCTCTGTTGTTATTTGTAAATGCGTGAATATGTTATAGCGCGAAAATCATTATTATCTTATTAATAACAATCACTATATTTTTTAAACACATAAAAGGTACGGTTCAAATTATATGAACAGTTACAAAGAAGTATATGAACGTTGGAAAAATGACCCAAAAGGGTTCTGGGCGGAAGCGGCACGTGAAATAAACTGGAGCCGGACATGGGATCAGGTGCTGTGTGATGAAAAGGCACCACTTTACCGTTGGTATAAAGGGGCCAAAACCAATACATGTTATAACGCATTGGATCGGCATGTCGAAGCAGGGCATGGTGAACGAACGGCACTAATTTATGATAGTGCCATGACAGGAGCAGTTGAGAAATTCACATATAGTGAGTTAACAACGCAGGTTGCTAAATTTGCGCGAATACTACAGGATTTTGGGGTCGGCAAAGGGGATCGAGTTCTTATTTATATGCCGATGATTCCACAATCAGTTATTGCTATGCTTGCCTGTGCCAGAATTGGTGCGGTCCATGCAGTGGTTTTCGGCGGATTTGCAGCAGCTGAACTTTCAAAACGGATTGTTGATGCTGATCCAAAGGTCATTATTTCTGCGACATGCGGCCTTGAACCCGGCAGAATCATTTCATATAAGCCCCTTCTTGACGAAGCGATTGAAAATGCGGGCGTTGAAACAAAAACCATAATTGTTGCGCGCCCGGAATGTTCATCGGAAATGTTCCCGGATAGGGATTATGACTGGCATGATTTGATGCAAAATGCAGAAGAAGCGAAGTGTGTTTCTGTTGATGCCAGTGATCCTCTTTACATTCTTTACACATCCGGAACGACTGGTACACCCAAAGGGATAGTCAGGGATAATGGCGGCCATCTTGTAGCCATGAATTGGTCAATGAAAAATGTATATGACATGAACCCAGGTGATGTATATTGGGCGGCGTCCGATATTGGCTGGGTGGTTGGTCATTCCTATATCGTTTACGGGCCATTAATCCGTGGATGTACAACCATATTATATGAAGGCAAGCCGGTAGGAACGCCGGATGCTGGTGCATTCTGGCGGGTTATTTCTGATCATAAAGTAAATGCTTTTTTTGTAGCACCGACGGCAATACGTGCGATCAAAAGGGAAGACCCCAATGCAGAGAATTTAAAAAGATATGATCTTTCAGAATTTCGCACCCTTTTTCTAGCGGGGGAACGGGCTGACCCGGACACGGTAAAATGGTCAGAAGATATTCTGGGTGTGCCGGTGATTGATCATTGGTGGCAAACGGAAACGGCTTGGTCTATATGTGCCAATTTTATGGGTATTGAACATTTACCTGTTAAATATGGCAGCCCAAGCAAGCCATCCCCGGGGTTTGAT
>JAUILB010000172.1 GCA_030432815.1 Alphaproteobacteria bacterium
GTAGTTGTTTGGATCTGCGTATGGCTTTGCATCCACAAGACGCAAGTCAACCCCGGCCAAACGGAGCGCATCCCTTTTTTCCTGGGATTGGGTGCGGGGCATCACGATCACTGTTTTGTAACCGAGCGCATTTCCCACAAGTGAAAGTCCAATGCCAGTATTGCCTGCGGTACCTTCCACAATGGTTCCCCCGGGCTTAAGTAGGTTTTTGCTCTCGGCGTCGCGAATTATATTAAGCGCAGCGCGGTCCTTCACGGACCCACCTGGATTTAAAAATTCAGCCTTGCCTAAGATAGTGCAACCGGTTTCTTCTGAGGCTTTTTCAAGCTTCACGAGTGGTGTATTGCCTATGGTTTCAATAAATCCGTTTTTGATATCCATCAGTCACTGCCTCTAGTTATTATAATAAGAATATGGGTATGATATTCGGCAGTACAAACAAGATTATCTAATCTGAGGGATAAGAAAACCTTATGGTCGTGCGGCTTCTTTTCTAAGCCACTCCATAAAGGTTTTGATTTTGGGTATGTCTTTTCTGTTTTCCGGACAAACAATATAATAAGCAAAATCAACTGGTTGTGCTCGAGCGAATAGTTTGACAAGTTTTCCTTTTTCCAGATCATCTTTTGCGATGGTGCCTTTGGCTATCGCCACGCCTCTCCCGGCAAGGGCTGCTTCCAGTGTAAGTTGCGTGGTATTGAAATGAATTCTTTTTGAATTTTCCGGAAGTTCAATTCCAACCGCTTTTAGCCACATATCCCATTTGGGGCAGCTTTCATCTTCGAGAGAGGAATCATCATGAATAAGGGTTATATTTTGAAGATCTTCATATGTTTTTATGCTTTGTTCGCCGCTTAATAGTTCGGGTGAGCAGACAGGAAAAACTTCTTCCTTCATAAGTTCTTCAACATAAAGGCCCGGATAGTTACCTCTCCCGTACCTGACGGCGAGGTCAAAATCAGTATTTCTGAAATTCACCAGATCCATAGATGCAGACACGCGAACCGCAATGTCGGGTTGTTCGTCCTGAAACCGTCCGAGTCTTGGAATTAGCCATTTCGATGCAAATGATGGGGATAAAGTAAGCCTAAGATCCGTATCCTTCTCGCTCTCCTGTAAAATATCCACAGTCATTTCAAAATTTTCAAATGCTGTTTCAAGAAAAGGTAGCGCACGTTCAGCCTGTTTTGTAAGCCGCAATTCCTGTTTATCCCGAATAAAGAGTTGCACACCCAAATATTCTTCAAGCGAGCGAATTTGCTGACTGATCGCCGCTGGGGTTACAGAAATTTCTTCGGCCGCTTTTTTAAAGCTCAAATGCTTTGCAGCGGCGTCAAACGCCCTTAGCGCATTTAGGGGAAGTAAAGCGCGTTTCATTTAATTTCCTTTAACTTCCTACTTAAAAAATTTCACTTCAGGGTGCATTGCTATGAATACCACATTCTATTTTATCTTGTCCACGCCAGCGACCTGACCTTTGATCTTCTCCATCTTTGACGGCGGTAGTACACGGCATACATCCAATAGAAAGAAAATTATCTTTTAGCAGCGGATGCGCTGGTAGATTGTATTTTGTGCGATATTTTCGAATGTCCTCGATTGTCCAGTCTGCAAGAGGGTTTACTTTAATACGCATATCAGACAGCTCAAACAGCTGGATATTAGCTCTACTCAGGGATTGATATCTTTTGCGTCCGGATAGCCATATAGTGATATTTTGCAGCGCTCTTGAAAGCGGTTTAGTTTTTCTAAAGAAGCAGCAGGAATCTGGTTGTGTCATATGTGCGATGCCCAATGGGTCATGCTTGTTAATGATTTCAGGGTCTGGTTCGAAGATTTTTATATTCGTCAGGCCAAATTCCTTTTGCAATGTATTTTTATAGTCTAAGGTTTCCTTGAATAGTTTGCCGGTATCAATAAAGACAACCGGAGTATTAGGGTCAACCCGAGAGACTAAATGAAGAAGTACTGCTGCTTCTGCACCAAAAGAAGAGACTAGGGTAAGGTCAGGAAATTCATTGGAAAGGCTGTGTAAAATATTAAAGCTATCCGCATTCCTAAAGCGCTCGTTGAGAGCGCTGATTTTATCTTTAAGTTCAGGATACTTCATAATTAAACTCCGAAAAAAACCGCCTCAAAAGGGCCCGCCGCCGCTAAAATGTGGTTGGTTATCCTGAAGCCTTTTTTTGTAAATCACTTTCTCGCTCAAAAATGAATGTTGATAGCTTTGCGAATACATCTTCAGATTGTTCTGCAAAGTTTGCCGATCAAATCCTTCTTTAAAATGTAAGGTCGATATGCCCACCTGGCCATACTGGCGGCCTTGGTCCGCACGTATGTCTCCGCTTGCAATGAGCTCTCCTTTAAAACCTAGTCTTCTTAATTGTCGAGCCTGACTGAACGCGCGCCCATCCATAAAGGTCGGGAAGTCCAGAATGATCGCTTTTGCATTCAGGATTTCACTGTCGAGACTGCCAGGTTCAAGTGTATTTTCTAGATAAACACCTTCTGTTGGGAGGTTTTCTATAATTTTTAGCTCAGTCATATAATGCGTCCTTAAATGGCTCCATACCAACTCTTTGATAAGTATCGATAAATCGTTCATTTCCTTCTTTTATTTCCTGATAGGTTCTGATGACTGTTTCGATGGCTCCAACAATTTGGTCCCCGTTAAAGCCTGGTCCGGTTATTTTGCCGATTGCTGCATTTTCATCAGCATTGCCGCCGAGCAGCAGTTGATAAGATTCAGTACCCTTTTTATCTACGCCCAGTACTCCAATATGACCTACATGATGGTGCGCGCATGCATTTATGCAGCCAGAAATTTTTATCTTAAGTTCACCAATCTGTGCGGCCAGTTTAGGATCAGAAAACTTATTGCTAATTTCTTGTGCGATAGGAATGGATCGGGCATTGGCAAGAGAGCAATAATCCATACCGGGGCAGGCAATAATATCCGAAACGAGGCCGTGATTAGGTGTTGCAAGATCGATGCTTTTAAGCTCAAGCCATAAGGCTGGCAGGTCATTTTTATGCACATAAGGAAAAACCAGATTTTGTTCATGTGTTGATCGGATTTCTCCAAGGGAATATATGTCTGCGAGGTCTGCGAGGTCTTCCATCTGTTCAGATGAAATATCTCCCGGTATACCACCAATGGGCTTTAACGATATAGTCACAGCGGCATAATTTTCCACCTTGTGGTCATGCAGATTACTATCTATCCACCTTTTGAATTCAGCTTGGTATTTGTAAAATCGCTCGAAGTCTAGGGCCGGAAGAACGTTGTGCTCATAAGAAGGTGGTTTAAAATGATTGAAAATCAGTTTTTGCGCTGCAGCTGGTAGATCCGTATGACCTTCCTCCATTATTTGTCGCCATTCTTTTTCGACCTTTACGCGGAAACTCTCGATGCCGCTTTCTTTGACCAGAATTTTTACACGGGCTTTGTACTTATTATCTCTCCGTCCACTTAAGTTATAAATCCGCAGAATTGCTTCCAGATAGCTCAGTAAGTGTTTTTCTGGCAGATATTCTTTTATAACGCTACCGATAACGGGTGTGCGACCTAGCCCACCTCCGACGATTACTTTAAAGCCAAGTTCTCCAGTCTCGTTTCTTAGTACTTCAAGACCAATATCGTGAAACTTTATCGCAGCTCGGTCGTGTTTCGCTCCGGTAATGGCGATCTTGAATTTGCGTGGAAGATAAGCAAACTCTGGATGAAATGTAGACCATTGGCGTATTATTTCAGCGTAAGGACGGGGATCCGCCACCTCATCTTTTGCAACACCTGCAAATTGGTCTGTTGTGATATTGCGAATGCAATTGCCACTGGTTTGAATTGCGTGCATTTCTACAGAGGCTAGTTCATCTAGAATGTCTGGTATATCAATTAGTTTTGGCCAGTTATACTGGATGTTTTGCCTTGTCGTAAAATGGCCGTAGCCACGATCATATTTGCGCGCAATATGGGCAAATTTTCGCAGTTGCCCGGAATTAAAAGTACCGTAAGGGATTGCCACGCGTATCATGTATGCGTGCAGCTGTAAGTAAACGCCGTTCATTAGCCGAAGTGGGCGAAATTCCTCTTCACTGAGTTTGCCATTTATTCGCCGGGTAACCTGGTCTCTAAATTCAGCAGTTCGTTGCTCAAGAATTTTATGGTCGTAAGCGTCATATTGATACATTGCTATAAGTTCCTGTTCGATTATCCGACCCGGAAAAATTAATTGTTGGTCCCAATGCCCGGATTTTCTCTCTCATCGCTGTTGGAGTAATAGTTTTTCCTTGAATTTCCACTGTCACCGGCTCAAGGCCGATTATATTTTCGCCAGAAACGGAATTTTGTGCCGCGCTTAAAAGCTCAGCCTCATCGGCGCTAACCAATGCGAATTGAAGAT
Source organism: Alphaproteobacteria bacterium (assembly GCA_030432815.1). Lineage (GTDB taxonomy): Bacteria > Pseudomonadota > Alphaproteobacteria > Sphingomonadales > Emcibacteraceae > Pseudemcibacter. The sequence continues at coordinate 4,404 of JAUILB010000172.1, forward strand.
TCTTTGACCATTTCGTCCCCGTGAAATAGACCACAACGCCGTCAGACAAGTTGTTTGCTGCGATGACCCTTAGTGCATTATTGATGTTTGCTGCTTTTGTCATTGGTTTTTCCTTATTCAGCCACACTGAAAATTGAAGGTTCTTGCAGCGAAAAGTCATCGGCCTCAGCCACTACATCACCCACAATAAGTAGAGCGGGACTTTGAATGTTGTTAATCTCGACCAGCTTACCAAGATCGTGCAGCGTGCCGTAGACCCTTCGCTCATTCGGACGGGTGCCGTTTTCGATGATCGCTACTGGTGTGTCAGCGTCAAAACCATCTCTTATCAATGCCGATGAAGTAGCTTCCGCGGTTCTTATGCCCATATAGATTGCGATTGTTCTACCTTTGCCGGCCATTCCCCGCCAGTTTTGCGTTTGATCTTCTTTAAGCTGTCCTGTAGCAAGAGTGATTGCCGAAGAATATTCTCGGTGAGTAAGGGGAATAGCGCATTGCGCAGCTATACCTACTGCCGAGGTTATGCCCGGGATAATTTCGAAGCTGACTTTATGCTTTCGAAGTGCATCAATTTCTTCGGCAACCCGTCCAAATATCATTGGGTCACCACCTTTTAGCCGAACCACCTGCAATCCCTTATTGGCGTGCTCAATGACAATTTCGTTTATCTGGTCTTGGGTTTTGCTGTGATTACTGCGAGATTTACCTACATAGATTAACTCCGCGTCTCTGCGGGCCAGATTCAAAATATCTTTAGACACCAAATTATCATAAACAATGACGTTCGCTTCCTGTAGCGTACGATGAGCTTTTAATGTGAGTAATTCTGGATCGCCTGGCCCAGAACCGACAATTTGCACATGTCCTTTGGGTGTGCTGCTATCGTAGCTGCTGATGAGTTTTGAAATTCGCTTGCGCTGATTACTTAACGTAAGTTTCAGTAGGCGATTTATCTCTAAATCTGAATACACTCTGTTCCAGAATTTTAATTTTTCGGCGGAGATGGTAATTAGCTGATTTGCGTTATCCCGGTACTGAGCAAGCAAGTTTACCAGATCGCCAAGGTCAGAAGGCAATAATTGTTCGACTTTTTGTCGGATGTTACGGGAAAGGACCGGTGCCTTCCCATCCGTTGAAATTGAAACCGTAACAGGTCCACGCTTAACAATTGCAGGAGTTGTGAAGCTAGAGTTATCCGGGTCATCCACATGGTTATAAGGAATATTGAATTTTATTGCGGTCTTTACAAGTTGCGTAAGGGTCTCAGAAGAGACATCTGCAATATAAAGAAGTTTTATTTTTTCAAACTGAATTTCATCGAATGGGCCATCAATCAGTTCTATTTCTTCGCCAAATTCTTTTTCAATTTTATTGTCTCTATAGGTAAGGGCGGCCACATTGGCACCAGCGGCAAGCAGTAAGCGGATTTTGGCGATGGCTAGATGGCCACTACCTGCGACAAGAACTTTTGAATTATGTAAGTCTAATAAAATTGGAAATCGGCTCATTAGTTTATCCTACTCAATCTAACTCTTCAGTAGACCTACAGATATCGCCTTAAAATGGCAAACAAGAATATCTATTCTAAATATAAAGAAATATTTACCAAAAAATAGTAATTTATTCTAATAAAATACATATTATAGAAAAATATACCATAACACTCTATTGGTTAGTTCATGTAAATGATGGTGTGAATTGAAGGATGCTGGTTTGAACTCGCTATGAAAGACCATCTAATTCTAGGTTAACTGTGGTGTTTAAGTCTTTCGTTATTTGGTGTTTAAGCATCAATAGCATAGCGCATATATTTCTGAAAATTAGTAGGTGGAGACTGGGTGTTTGTTGGGTATATGAGTATTTTCTACCGACATGGCGGGTGATATCTAGTGCAATGATATTGATGGACAAAATTTATTTTGGCAGAGCATGCTAAGAAACAAGGTAAATACTTTATCTTCATCTTCATTTATTTGTGCCTTGAAAATAGTAAAAAAATTACCAAATGAAATAATAATATACTTT
>JAUILB010000173.1 GCA_030432815.1 Alphaproteobacteria bacterium
CAATTGCGATATTGCCCATTACAAAAATAAAAGCTGATATTACAACGATTTTACGAAACATGAATTTTCGCTCCCACTATAAATATTGTCATTTAAATTAGGAAATATAACGGGCCTCTTTGGCTCTGCATAGTAAATAATGCACTTTTTTTAGCTTTGCGATGGTAGGGAATCGCTATAAGCTTCAAGGCAAAGATATTAAAAAGAAATGAGGGAGATAAAAATGAATGATCAGAAAAGTTCATATGATATCGTTGTCATTGGTGGTGGTTCAGCAGGAATTGCGACTGCTGCAAGCCTCCTGAAGCGTCGTCACTGGTTGAATATAGCCATTGTCGAACCGAAAGATATCCATTATTACCAACCAGGGTGGACGATGGTTGGCGGCGGGGTTTTCGTTGCAGATGAAACCGTAAGGCCGCAGGAAAAAGTAATTCCGGAAGGAGCAACTTGGATTCAGGATGCGGTAACAACATTTGACCCTGAAAATAATTGTGTGAACCTGAGATCAGGCGGCAGTCTTACGTATAAATCACTAGTTGTCGCACCGGGCCTTAAACTTAATCTTGCAGCTGTAGAAGGATTGGAAGAGACCTTGGGAAAAAATGGTGTTACATCAAACTATCTATTTGATATAGCACCTTATACATGGAAGCTCGTGCAAGACTTTAAAGGGGGGAAGGCCATTTTTACGCAACCTCCTGTTCCTTTTAAATGTGCAGGGGCGCCGCAGAAAGCAATGTACCTTTCCTGTGACGAATGGCTGAAAAAAGGCATACTTGATAAAACAGAAGTAGAATTTTGCAATGCGGGACCTGCGCTTTTTGGTGTTGCGGACTATATCCCGCCACTGATGGAATGGGTGGAAAAATATAATGTGAAACTTAACTTCGGTCATAATCTTGTTGCCGTAGACGGGGACCGTAAAGTTGCGACTTTCGCCGTAACAGATGCTGAAGGTAATACAAGCCGTGTCGAGAAAGAATTTGATATGCTGCATGTTTGTCCGCCGCAATGTGCCCTTGATTTTGTCGCTAACAGCCCGCTTGCGGACGAATCCGGTTTTCTTGCTGTAGATATCCACACACTTCAAAGTACAAAATATCCAAATGTTTTTGGCGTTGGGGATACCATTGCAACCCTTAACGCGAAAACGGCTGCCGCAGCTAGGAAACAAGCCGTCGTGGCTGCAGAAAACCTATTGGCTCAGATGGATTGTAACGAACTGCAATCTATTTATGAGGGGTATGGATCATGCCCGCTTACCGTATCCAAAGGTAAAGTTATCCTTGCAGAATTCGGATATGGTGGCAAAATCATGCCGACATTTCCAAACTGGATTAATAATACATTTAAGGCTACGCGTCGTGCCTGGGTTCTGAAGGCTGATATTTTACCTTATGTGTATTGGAATTACATGCTTAAAGGTAACGAGTTATTCGCCAGATCAAAAAAGAAAGAAAGTGATCAGCATTAAGCAAAGATGCAGGGAATTTAAAGAAGGGGAGAGAGAAAAGGGGCCGTCACGTTTTTAAAGTGACGACCCCTTTTTTTAAGGATTTATTTCATCACTTAATTTAAAACCCAAATAAGAATACGGCAGCGACACCAAGCGAACTTGCGCCATCAAAATCCTGCCAATTTACTTCTAGACGAGGGCGAATGCCATTTCCATTACCGAGAGTTGTTTCAATGCCCGCACCAAGTCTAAACCCGCCGTCTGATTCAGTTTCAGATATAATGGTACCGAGGACATCGGCTTCGGCACCGATCCTAGTCCAACCATAGCCGGCATTTGCAAACAACAGCGCATTGTTACCTGCCTCTACACCAATTTGTGCGGCGATGCCGTATGACTCTTTGATTTCTGTTTCTAAAGTTTGACCAAGAACCACGAAATCTTTGCTAGCAGTACTAAAGTTGATAAATGCTTCAGCACCTAAATAAACCCCATCGCTTATTTCTTGACGGTATCCGCCGACTCCACCAAATGTTAAACCGCCAATATTTTCGGCAAGAGCATCACTGCTGAATGAATTATAACCGATTGAACCACCAATATATGGGCCGCTAAAGTCGTTCGAACTTTGTGCATTTGCTGATGTACCAACTAGCATTATGCCAATCATTGTAATAAAGAATTTTTTCATTTTTTTCCTCAATTAATATTAAATTTTCTAAGCAAGTCAGGGAGGTTAAATGACCCCCAAGTTTCACAGTGGTAATATATAAAAAGCCCAAGTTAAAACTCAATTAAAAAAAGATAGAATTTAAAATATTTGCAATAAATAATAAAAGGCCCCTTATTTAAAGGGGCCTTCATTTAGAATAGAATTCTTGCAATAGTACTAAATTGCGTCGATAGCGGCTTTCATAGCGTTTAATGCACCATGAAGTTTGCGATGGGTAGTGCCCAGGTTCATCCGCATATAACCAACACCGTTCTTACCGTAATGTTCGCCAGCATTTATGTTTACACCGGCTTTCTGAATGAAAAATTTATTGAGCATATCTCCAATAGTATCGCCATCTTCAGGATCTCCAAGTTTTTCGGCAACAGCCGTACAGTCAATCCAAGCTAGATAGGTACCTTCATGCACTTTATATTTTACATCCGGCATATTTTCGCGGCAAAAACGCTCAAGGAAATGACAGTTTCCGTCAATATATGCCTGTACATCGTCCATATATGTTGCCCCATGTTTATAGGCAGCATTACAGGCGATTGTACCCATTGTATGAAGAAGTTCACGGTGGTGCCCGCCTTCATCGATAACTCTTTTGATATATTCAGCGTTGTCAGAATACATATAAGCCGTTCTATGTGCAGCCAGATTAAATGATTTACTTGCCGATTTAACAGTAAAGCTGTTCATGGCATATTCTTCACCAAGTGAGGCATATGGCGTGTATTTCGCATGTTTATTGACAAAATCACAATGGATTTCATCGGCAATAACCAGAACACCCTTGCGGTTACAAATATCACCCATTCTTCTCATTTCTTCGGCTGTCCAGCAGTTCCCAGTCGGGTTTTGAGGGTTACAGAAAAGAAGAATTTTGACATTATCACCAAGCTGTTCTTCCATAAGATCGTAATCTATTTCATAGCGGCCATTGACCATTTTTAACGGATTTTCGATTTCACCAAACCCAGCCTGATGAATAACCGAGAAAAAGCCACTATACCCCGGTGTGTGAATAAGGATTTTTTCATTGTTTGTATTAAACACTTTGAGGACACTCAGCACACCATCCAGTACACCAAGACAATTGACAATGTTATCCCTTGGAACATCAATATTATATCGTTTTTTGTTCCATGCGATAATATTATCAATATAGTCTGCGGGCGCAGCTTCATATCCCCAGTTTTCATGATTTAATCGTTTTTGAAGTGCTGCTGTAATTTGCGGACATGTTCTAAAGTCCATATCTGCAACACCCATAGGAAAGGGTACATCATAGGGTCTTGCACCACGGCGGATAGCATCCCATTTAAAATCATTGGAACCGATCCTGTTAAATTCTTCGTTTAGGTTGTAAGTCATAGACATGGATGCATGTCCCATGCCTTTACTGTTTGCAGGGGCTAATGGCACACCTGCGGCACCGGCCAAAAATGTGGCGGCTCCGACACCTTTCATAAAAAGACGGCGGTCTAATGTTTTTTTAGTCATTAAAATATCTCCCATTTATAGATACTAAAAGAAAAGTTTTTGCGAGTGAAAATATGATTATTCAAATTTTTCCTCAAATAGATTGCATTTTTCAAAATAATATTCGGACAATCAGGCAGAATTTGCGATAATATATAAATGTTGTCAATGAAAACATTTTAAGTGTACGTATAAAAAAGCCTGACCGATTAAGGCCAGGCTTTACTGTGATATAAATTATAAGGCGTTTTAAATTGCGTCGATCGCAGCTTTCATAGCGTTTAGTGCTCCGTGAAGCTTGCGATGGGTGGTGCCCAGGTTCATCCGCATGTAACCGACACCATTTGCACCGTAGTTTTCACCTGGGTTCAGGTTGACGCCGGCTTTCTGGATGAAGAAGTCCTGCAACATATCGCCAATACGGTCATCACCCTCCGGATCACCTAATTTGTCTGCAACAGCGGAACAGTCGATAAAGGCAAGGTAAGTCCCCTCATGAACACTGTATTTAACGTCCGGCATATTTTCCCGGCAGAACCGTTCAAGGAAGTGGCAGTTACCATCAATATATGCCTGCATATCATCCATATAAGTGCGGCCATGTTTATAGGCAGCATTACAGGCAATCATACCCAGTGCATTCAGAGATCCACGCTGATGACCGCTGCGGCGGATTTCAGCAATCATTTCTTCATTGTTCGAGAACATGTAACCGACACGTTGCGCAGCAAGGTTGAAAGACTTGCTGGTTGATTTAAGTGTTACGCTGCTCATGGCATATTTTTCACCAATATTTGCATATGGTGTGTACTTTGCATGCTTGTTTACAAAATCACAGTGGATTTCGTCAGCAACAACCAATACACCTTTATCAATACAAAGATCACCCATTGCGCGCATTTCATCCGCAGTCCAGCAGTTCCCCGTTGGATTTTGAGGGTTACAGAAGAGCATAATTTTAATGTTATGCTCATCAATCTGATCGGCCATTGTATCAAGATCCATTTCCCAACGGCCATCGCGATTTTTGACAAGCGGGTTTTCAACGGCGGTAAACTGCGCATTGCGGATAACGCCAAAGAAACCTGAATAACCAGGTGTCTGGATCAGAACAGGTGCACTTTCGGTGTTATAAAGCTTAAGGATCGATAGAACACCATCCAGAACACCAAGACAGTTAAGAATGGCACCACGCGGAACTTCCTGATTATAACGGTCTTTGTTCCAGGCCACAATGTTATCATAATAATCGGCCGGTCCGGGCTGGTAGCCCCAGTTTTGATGCCCCATTCGTTTCATAAGTGCTTCCGTAATGTGTGGAAGCGTTCTGAAATCCATATCCGCTACACCCATCGGGAAAGGAACATCATATGGGCGATTGTTACGACGTACGCCATCCCATTTGCTATCGCCGGAACCGATCCGGTTAAATTCTTCGTTTAAATCATATGCCATTGACATGGATGCGTGTCCCATGCCTTTTGCATTTGCTGTAGAAATGGCAACGCCACTTCCAAGAGCACTGCCAAGCAGTGCAGTTGCACCAGCCCCTTTCATGAAAAAGCGACGGTTTAGTGCTGTTTTTTCAGTCATGATAATTTTTCTCCCTAACAAAACATGAAAATAAATTTAAATATAAAATGAATGCGAAACAGATTGCATCAGCTGGGAACAGCTGTCAATAATGCTGATTAAAATTTAACATAAAAATTGGTACTTACTTATGTAGAAGGCCAGCTGTTCTTGGTAAGTCCTTACAATAAGGTATTATTACATACATTGCCGTCAATCTGGATCTCAGTTATAAAAACTTCATCTAGACTTGTGTAAGAATAGCGGTAGCCGCCCCCTTTATTCATTATTTCAATCATGTCATTTTGCGAACAGCCGTCTCTTATCAGCTGTTCATTCATTGTATCTACGAAGTATTGTTTATCAATCTCACTTATATTAACCGCAATGCGATAGTGGTAAATCAAAATTTCTTGTTCGGTCGAAACATATTCCAGAGTAGTAACTTCATCAATTTTAGCAGGCAGCCGTAAATTAACTGTTTCAGCTGCAAAGGCTTGAATTTCAGCAATGCTAATATTCGGGTCTATTTGTGCTTGCGCGGGCAAGTTGAAACAATCTATATTTTCACAATATTCTTCCAGATCTGTGATCTTGTTTGCCTTAGGCTCCCATAAATATCTAACTAGTTTTAATCGAAGTGCATCTCCAATAGTTATATCTGTCCACCCAGCACTCTTGAATTGTTGTAATGTTTCGTCATCAATTCCAAATCTATGAAATCTTTCATAATATTCCGCGTTTAATTTGTCGAGCTCAGCCTTTAGATCAGGGGAAGTTATATTGACCGTATCTTCTGGATGATGGAATGCTAATTTACTTGTTGGCGTAACATAGGTGTTTTCAGAAGAAGTTAGGAGCAGAAGGCATGCGGATAAACAATTTTGGTCTACCATAACAGAAATGTTATTGGTTTCAATAAAGTCAGATAAATCAAAGGCAGCATCGATAAATCCTCCAGAACTGTTTATGATCAGATTTGTTAGTTTGTCATTTGATTCAAAGTTTACAATGACTGTATTAATGGAGGATTCATTAATATAGCCTGTCAAAACAACATCTGTTTCTCCTGCGATCTCCACATTATATAGGGTATTAATAGCTGAATGGCGCTGCTGGTATAAAGCAGAAATGTCAATTATTAAAGGAG
>JAUILB010000174.1 GCA_030432815.1 Alphaproteobacteria bacterium
TGCAAATTCAATCGCAGCACTCGTGCCATGGTATGTACTGTCATCCCCCACGGTTTCAAAAGGGGGAACTATATTTGCCACATTCCTGACCATAAACAATTCACCCAGTGCTGTCCGTGTTAAAATAGCAGGATGGACACGACTATCGCTACAGGCGATCATCATGACCTGGGGTTCCTGCCTTTTGCCAGCAACCTTTAACCACTCTCTGTTTTCTTCGCTTAAATAGTTGGCTTTAAATTCCCGATACCCTGATAACAGTCTTTCATATGATTTCACGATTAATCCTTCTTATTTGCTTATTTTCTAATATTTAAAGTAAATTTTTGCATTTGAATATTGATTTGTGCAAAAAACATACCTACAGAGTAATGTGTTTAGCGCCCAATGTGACGCAATCGGAGAAATGAATGCCCGCACCAGAAAACAGTCAGGACTTTCCACTTAAGGAAGCGCGTGGGCTTGTGGCACATTTAATGAAGCCAAAAGCCCATATATACTGGGCTGACCTTTTGCTTAATCTTATCCTTGGATGGGGTGGTTTTTACTTTGTCATAATCACCGAAGCATTTACAGCGGCCAATATCATGGCGTTTATTATATCCTCTTTTTCCCTTTACCGGGTGGCCATATTCATTCATGAAATTGTCCATATCAAGAAGGGCACATTTAAAACATTCATCGCTTTTTGGAATATAACGGCCGGTTTTCCTTTGCTTATTCCATCATTTACATATTACGGGGTCCATAACGATCATCACCGTCGCGATACATATGGTACCACGGAGGATGGTGAATATCTGCCGTTTGGTGCTGAAGCCGGATGGAAAATTATCGCCTATGTTTTTTTATCAGTGATACTGCCGTCACTCTTTTTTCTAAGGTTCCTTATTCTAACACCACTTTCCTGGATTATTCCGCCACTTGGGCGGTACGCTTGGGAAAGGGCATCTTCGCTTACCATTGATCTTGGGTATCGCAGACCGCCTCCCACTAAGCTGGATGGTAAATACTGGCGATTACAGGAAATTTTTGCCACCCTCTATGCGTGGGTGGCTACCATATTAATTTTCATGGAAATTTTACCCTTTAAGGTCCTTATTGTCTGGTATCTGGTGACCATGTTTATTTTTACCATGAACAGCCTAAGAACATTGGGGGCCCATGCCTATCGTAACCCCGGTGATCAGAAAATGTCCGTACCGGACCAGTTTCTGGACAGTGTTGATGTTACGGGGGGCATTCTTTCCCCTTTCTGGGCCCCGGTTGGGCTGCGTTATCATGCGACACATCATCTGTTTCCGCTAATGCCATATCACAATCTGGGGATAGCACATGATCTATTGGTGGAGGAACTTTCAGATAATTCACTATATCTGGCAGCCACAAGACGCAGCCTTTGGCATGCGCTTTCCACCCTTTGGCAGGACAGCAAACTTAGTCAGCAAAAAATAAAGACGGTTTAAATCTAGGCAGACGTTGTATTTTTAATTTTTACACCTGCAATCCTGCTTAGCATATATAAGCCTATACCAATCAGCACCATACCCGGAAGAAATACAAGACTGTTTTCTGTAAGACCCGCCGTGATGTAACAGATAACACAAATAGTGCCATTAAAAAGTTCATATGGAAGCTGGGTTTTTACATGATCAAATTGACTGCACCCGGCACCGGATGCTGAAAGAATTGTTGTATCTGATATGGGTGAACAATGGTCCCCAAACATGCCGCCGGAAAGTACCGCACCAATGGCAACATGCATAGGTGCGCCGATACTATCAGCAGCTGAAATGATAAGCGGCATCATAATAGCATATGTGCCCCAGGAAGAACCCGTTGCAAAAGACATAACAGCGCCAATCAGAAATGTCATGGCGGGCAACAAAAATGGCGCAAGGTTTTCAGAAGCCATCGAATTAATATATTCAGATGCCCCGAGTTCGCGACCGACCGCGCTTAAGGACCAGGCCAGAACCAAAATAATAAGTACGCTTGTCATCCTGCTTATGCCGCCAAGATAGATGGTGATACTGTCTTTAAAGCTTTTGGCACCATAAATCATTAATAGTGCGATCAATGTCATCGCCGAATAAAAATATGCGCTTGAAAGTGCCCCTCTAAAAACAAGCGATGGTGCCGATTTAAGCGGAAACCCGTAAGGAATAAGTAAATATAATAATGTACCCAGCATCACAAGTAGCGGCAGCCAGACAAAAATAGCCCTCGCATTCGGATCGTTAAAGTTGTCTGAAACACCTTTACCAATGTCATCTTTTTCATCCTTGCCTGCCTGTGCGGCAAGCTCCGCACGGGCCATGGGTCCGAATTCATAGCCAAACCAGGCCACAAGCGGCACCATGATGATCGCAAAAAGCGAATAAAACTGAAAAGGTACTGCCGCCACAAAGGCATCAAAGCTGCTTTCGCTACGACCGATTAATAAATACTCCCCTTCGATAAGGCCCTGAGCATAAACACCCCAGCCGATAATTGGAACGAGCACGGCAACCGGTGATGCCGTCGTATCCACAATCCAAGCGAGCTTCACACGGGAAATTTTTAATTTATCAGTTATTGGCCGGTAAATAGGGCCAACAATCAGTGGCGTTCCAAGGTCCGAAAAGAAAATACCAATACCGGTAAGCCACGTGGCAATCTGCGCCTTGAACCGGTTAGTGATAATCCGGGTCATTTTGGTTGCAAAGGCCACCGCCCCGCCGGATTTTTCCATAAGTGCCACCAGCCCCCCAATAAAACACATCAGAACAAGTATACCGGACTGGGCGGGGGAGAGCATTTGCGGCACAAAATAATCAGAAACCATAAGGCTTAATGTTTTAACCGGATTAAAACCATTTAAAATGATCACCCCGACAAAAACTCCTGTAAACAAACCGATAATGACATTTTGTGCCCAAACGGCAATGCCCAACGTCAATATTATTGGAATGATCGAAATAAATCCGTAATCAGTGCCTTCCAATACTTCCCTCCTGTGTTTTTTTGATTATAGTAACGGAAATGATTTTTTAAGAAACAATAAAGTTGTCCTGTCGGGCACACTGTTTAATGCGGGAGAGAATGCATGAAATTTCTGGTTAAAGTAATAAGTCTTGTCGGGTTGCTTTTCATTGCTGCCTGTTCGTCCAACGAACCGGCTATGGAAGAAGGCGGGCCGGACTACAGTGTCACCTACGATCTTCATATAACGGGCGGTACCATCGTTGATGGTTCCGGCGAAGCATCCTTTGTTGGTGATATTTTGGTCAACGGTGATATGATCGCCTATGTTGGTTCAGTGGATACATCAAAAATACAGGTAAATCAAACGCTTGACGCAACTGGAAAAGTTGTCTCGCCCGGTTTTATCGATGCCCATTCACATGGAAATCCGCTGCGCGAAGATAATGATTATCTACGTAACTTTTTGCGTCAGGGCATTACCACTGTCGTTTTAGGGCAGGACGGAACAAGCCCAGGTTATTTCCCCAGTGATGGTGATGAACAGGGCAGTTATAATTACACGAAATGGATTGAAGAGGTTAATGCCCAAGGCACAGGACCCAATGTTGCAACACTGATCGGCCATGGATCAATCCGCCATCAGTCCGGCGGTGGTGAAAAAGACCAGGTCAGCCCCGAAGAACAACGGAGAATGGAAGAAATTCTTGCTGACGCCATGATGGCAGGCGCCTATGGGCTCAATACCGGGCTTGAATATGTACCGGGCCGCTATGCCAGTCCCGAAGAAATGGCCGGACTTGCAAAAGTTGTCGGCGCCCATGACGGCCTTATTTCCAGCCATATCAGAAATGAAGATGATGATCAGGTTCATGCATCAATCGCCGAACTTATTGAACAGGGAAAATATGCCCGTGTGAACGCATCCCATATTAAAGTTGTCTATGGAAAGACCCGAGAACAGGGAGATGCCGTGCTTAGACAACTTCGTGAAGCCCGTGCTAATGGGATTGAGGTCACAGCAGACGTTTATCCGTATCTCGCCAGTTTCGGGGACATGAGCTATCTTTATCCTGAATGGGCCAAACGCGAATATGAATTTAATGAGGCCGTTGAAAACCGGCTTGAAGAATTTCGGGAATTTCTGCGTGCCAAAATCATCCGTCGGAACGGACCAGGCGCAATCCTTGTTTCATCCGGTGAATATTCCGGTAAAACGGTGGCCGAGATTTCAGAAATTACCGGTAAGGCACCCGAAGACGTGATCATTGATTACGGTCATAGCGGACCTTCCACTGCCCACTTTATCATGACAAAGGAAACGCAGGATGCCTTTATTACGGCACCGGATGTTTCCATTTCGACAGACGGCAGCCCAACCATGCGCCATCCAAGATCATTCGGATCCTTCCCCAAGGTGATAGAGGAATATGTGGTGCGTGATGGGGTAATGTCGCTTGAACTTGCCATCAACAAAATGACCGGACAGACGGCAAAGATTTTTGATATTCAAAGCCGTGGCTTATTAAAAGAAGGCATGGGAGCGGATATTGTTGTCATGGACCTTGAAAATGTAAAAGCCGGTACCACATGGACCGATATTTTTGCACAGCCCACAGGTTTTGATTATGTCATTGTAAATGGCCATGTAACCGACACAGCACCAAATTCGTCCGAGCCAACTTACGGGCGGGTGCTTTTAAAAACTCAGGGGGACTAACACTATGAAATTATTAACGTTTATTGGAATTTGCCTTATTGGGGCCATGACGTCAATGGCTTACAGTCATGCCGATGAAATTGATGATTTAAAAGAAGAATTATCCGCACTTAAAAGTCAGATAAGCGACCTCAGTCATTCTTTTAACCGCATCAATAAAGGCATCACAGATATCCAGATGCATCAGATCATGGGTGATGTGGCCTATATTGAACGTGTCAGGATGGCCGGGCCACCGCTTGGCGAAGATCATGATTTTTCCGGTGATGGCGAACAAAACCCGCTTACGCTTACTAATCCTTTTATATTCACGGCGTATGTTTTCTTTCCAAAGGATCTTGATCCTGCAAAGAAGTATCCCCTGCTTGTCTTCCCGCATCAGGGGGTACATGCCAATTTCAATGTTGAAAATGGCCAACTTTACCGGGAGCTTATTGCCCAGCAATATATAATCATTGCGCCGGACTATCGTGGCTCAACCGGTTATGGCAAACGTTTTTATGAAAGTATTGATTATGGTGGCAAGGAAATCGCTGACGCCAAGGCGGCACGGGATTATATGGTTGATAATTATGCCATCGTCGATGAAGACCGGGTTGGTATCATGGGCCATAGTCACGGCGGGCTGATTACACTGATGAACCTGTTCGAATATCCGGATGCCTATAAAGTTGGCTTTGCCGATGTACCGGTAAGTGATCTGATCGCGAGAATGGGCTATAAAACGCAAGGGTATAGAGAGCTTTATGAAGTTGACTATCACATCGGAGAGTCGGCTTTTGAAAACCATGATGAATATATAAAACGGTCCCCCGCCTGGAATACTCATAAGCTGCAAACGCCGCTTATGGTTTATGGCAATACTAATGATGATGATGTAAACATCCTTGAAATTCGTCATTTGGTAAAATCATTAAAGGCGGATGGCAAAGACTTTATCTATAAGGAATTTGAAGACATTCCCGGCGGGCACAACTTTGCCCGCATGGATCATCAGGTCGCAAGACAGGCTCGTTATGATATTTATAAATTCCTGGAAGAGCATCTGTCACCGGAACGACCTTTTAATAATATAAAAGAAATGGAGTCCGCATCCTACAGGTTCGTTTCGAGGTAAGGGTTTATCCATTCAGACGCCATTCCTTATAGGCATCCTGTAACTGAAACAGCCAGTACGCCGTTTGTGCCACGATGGGGCCAAACGGCTTGCCGGCATACCAAAGCCCGAAGGGTTCAAAAAGTTTATAGCGTTCATCTCCATTTACAATGGCATCCGCAACAATTTCACCCGCTGCCACTGTTGGCGTCATGCCGGAACCACCAAAACCCTGCGCATACCAGAAACCGGGCTCAAGCTCGCCAATTTGTGGCATCTTATGAACCGGATAACCCATAAAACCGCCCCAGGCCACGCGCGCCTTGATGCCCTCAAGTTGCGGGTACACTACCAGAAGATCCTTCATCATAATATTTTCAAGCCGCTTGCCGGTCGGGTTAAACATGCTGACGCGCCCGCCCCAGAACAGGCTTGTATCATCAAGGGTACGGTAATAGTTGGATGAAACCCGATTGTCGCTGACTCCCCACCGCCCTTCTATGGCATCTTTAAGACGGTCCCCAAGCGGTTCGGTTAGCAGTATATAGGTCG
>JAUILB010000175.1 GCA_030432815.1 Alphaproteobacteria bacterium
CAGCTCAATCGCATCAATTTTCAATATCCTTGCCAATTGATGCGATTGAGCTGTGGGTAAGATGCCTCAAATCCTTTGCCTGTCTGGAGAAGTTATCAGGTTCATTAATTTTTGTAGCATCCTTATCAATCATTGTTGTGACCGAACGCCATAATCTCTGAGTAAAACGCCACGCCCCTTCAACACCTTCTTCTGTCCATTCAAGATCACGTTCAGGTGGACTGTCGGAAAGCATAAACCAGCGGGCTGTATCCGCGCCATAAGTATCGATTATAGCCGTTGGGTCCACAACGTTCTTCTTGGATTTGGACATTTTTACGGACCGACCGGGTTTTATGCGCTCCCCTGTAATACGGGAGATAAAACTGCCGTCTTCTTTCTTTTCAACATTATCCGGCAGTACCCATTCACCATTTTCATCTTCATAGGTTTCGTGGCACACCATACCCTGTGTAAAAAGCCCGTCAAATGGCTCTTTATCTTCACACAAGCCAATTTCCTTCATAGCGCGGGTAAAGAACCGTGAATAAAGAAGATGAAGAATTGCATGTTCTATGCCACCTACATACTGGTCCACTGGCATCCAGTAATCTGTCAGTTCCTTATCAAGTGGTGCATCAGCATGTGGACAGGCAAAACGGGCGAAATACCATGAACTGTCGATAAATGTATCAAAAGTATCCGTTTCACGAACAGCGGGTTTTGAGCAATTCGGACAATTCACATATTTCCATGTTGGATGATGATCAAGCGGGTTACCCGGTTGATCAAACGTAATATCATCAGGCAATGTAACCGGCAAATCAGCCTTCGGCACCGGTACTACGCCACAGTCATCGCAGTAAATCATGGGGATTGGGGCCCCCCAATAACGCTGTCGGCTTACGCCCCAGTCACGAAGACGGTAATTAATTGTTGCTTCCCCAAACCCGCCTGCTTCAGCAAGTTCTACAATTTTTGCTTTTGCTTTTTCGACGCTCATACCATCAAGAAAACCCGAATTTCCAAGGATACCCGGATCAGTATTGGCTATTTTTCCAACCTTAAATGTTTTGGGGTCCTCACCCTTTGGAATAACAACAGGAATTACATTGAGGTCATATTTACGAGCGAAATCCAGATCCCGCTGATCATGTGCCGGGCAGCCAAATACCGCACCAGTGCCATATTCCATAAGCACAAAATTAGCCACATAGACCGGAAGCTTACAGTCATCAATAAAAGGATGCTGCATATGAAGATCAAGTTTGAAACCTTTCTTTTCAGCTTTTTCTAGCGCTTCTTCGCTGGTACCCAGCTTTCTGCATTCTTCGATAAATACTTTTAAAGCTTTATTATGTTCTGCATATTCAGCCGCGATTGGATGATCTGCAGCTATCGCAATGAATGAGGCGCCAAAAATAGTATCATGTCTTGTGGTATAAACCCGGATTTGCGTGTCACTTTCAACCGCGTCAAAAGTCAGGTGCATACCTTTGGATTTTCCAATCCAGTTTTTTTGCATAACACGCACTTTATCGGGCCAGCGCGGCAGGTTATCCAATTCCTTATCAAGATCTTCTGCGGCATCTGTTATTTTCAGAAACCACTGATTTAGTTTTTTACGTTCTACCTGCGCACCACTTCTCCATCCCTTTCCATCGATCACCTGTTCGTTGGCAAGGACAGTATTATCCACAGGATCCCAGTTAACCCATGATTCCTTACGGTAAACCAGGCCAGCATCCATGAAATCAATGAACATGGCTTGTTCTTTACCGTAATATTCAGGATCACAGGTTGCAATTTCACGGGACCAGTCAAACGAAAATCCTATGGATTTTAACTGGTTTTTCATGTGGTCAATATTTTCGTAGGTCCATTTAGCAGGATGAACCTTATTTTCCATTGCCGCATTTTCTGCAGGCATACCAAAAGCATCCCAGCCCATTGGATGCAGAACGTTAAAGCCTTTTGCCCGTTTGTATCTGGCAACAACATCGCCCTGCGTATAATTACGAACATGTCCCATATGTATGCGACCGGACGGATAAGGAAACATTTCCAGAACATAATATTTGGGTTTAGAACGGTCTTCTGTAACCTCAAATGTTTTGTTTTCTGCCCATATTTTCTGCCATTTAGCCTCCGTAGCACCGGCATTATAGCGTGTCATAATTTTATTCCTGATAGTTACGGGGTTGGTTTCAAGAAATGAACTTATTAATTCCTAAGTGGTGCATTGTCACGGCGCAGCAGTCTAGCCTGAGCAAGAATAGCTGTAACGATCTGATTTTCCGCACCGGCTCTAGGCTCGATTGCTACCCAATTCCCATCCTGAAGAGATTCGCGGTGGACCTTAACTTTAACCGAATTTGCCTGTAACTCACTTCCGACAATAAAAGTGTCCACTTTGGTACGTTCAGTTGCATCATTAGGGTTAACCATCCAGTCTGTCAGGATAGTACCGCTCTGATGTTCTGCTGTTGAAATTGGCATAAAAGCAAGAGTATCCAACGTAGCACGCCAGAGATAGGCATTGACGCCAATGGAGTAAACTTCCTCAGCTGCTTCTATATTCTGGCGGGGTTCGCCAATTGCGCTACGCGAACTACAACCTGTGAGGATCAATGCACTTAGTGCCACAATAAGCGTCAAAATATTGTTTGTTGACATTTTAATATCGATTTTCATTTATTATCCATTCCGTGTGGCGCCAGGCCCAATTATTCAAAACCGCTTCGCGGGCATAAATTTAAAGCATCATAACGACTGCATAAAGCGAGATAAAGTTGTTTATCGGAGAATCTTGTCAATATTAAGTATTTATAGAAAAAAATAAGCATTTTTTATATTCAATTTATTGAATTTTAATTTTATTTCTATATACTTAGGCTAATGGAAAATTGAAAGATTTTTCGTAATAATAGATATTGCAATAATAACAAATAAAAAACTGACTGCTAACTCTTTGGTTTTATTATTGTTATTAGCTCAAGCAGTTGGATAGTAAAGTGGCTAATTTGGTTGGTATTTATTGTAAAACAGTCATCATTATAGGCATATTGGGCGCGAACACGATGATTTCGGGTGCAATAGCTCAAGAACGGATTCGACTAAATCCGGCTTACAAAGCCCCAAGCGCAGAAGAATTATCAACTATAAATAACGACCTGTTTGCTGAAGACTTTAATCAATTCCTGAATACTCAACCGGAAACTGAACAATTTGTTCAGTTGAAAGAGCCAGAGGATAGAGATACATCCTCTAATTCACTTGATCTGAGTCCCACTAAATCTGCGCCATTATTACAGTTGGATCACCAATATCAGTCTACCAATTCATTATTATTTGGCATTTCTCCAAATGTAATTTCTAACGGTATGGATCAGGGGCTGTTTTCATCAGGTGCCGCTGGTTCAAAGCTTATTCTGTCATTAAACCCTTCGAGGCAGGAAACGTCTGCATTTAATCAACCCAGAAAACTGGAATTGAGCATCGGTTCCAGCTTTGTAAACAAGCCACTTAATGGCTCCAACCCTATAATGTATAGCGGATTAAGTTCACAAAGGGCTTATAATCTTTCATTCGGGCTAAATTATTCAGGATTTAATATCGGGGCATCAATCAGCCGTGATTCAACGCTTTATATGCCGCAGTTAAGAGGCTTTGATCTTGGCTTTGGTTATAGCGGTGAGAGCTGGTCTGCTAACTTCAGAGTTGGTGAATATAGCCGTAATAATGAACAGTTGCTTATAGGCAGCGGTTTCAATTTATTTGAAAATGTATCGGCTTATGAACTTGGTGCTGCTTACCGACTTTTCTCTAATGTCAATCTTACCGGACGGTTCACATATTACTCTTACGGACTTAGCGGTGAAATTGCGCCGCTTGATGATGTTCAATCGCTTATATTTGGAACAAATCTGAGCTTCTAGAAAAACCCTCTTATCGCTGCAATTCCGGCCACACCTGTGCATTCCAGACTGACCGCCGTTTCAGCATTTATGCCTCCTAACGCGTAAACAGGTATTTTACTTCTATCACATATCCGTTTTAGTCCTTCAATACCCAATGTAAGGTTCGCATCTTCAAAAGTATTCATATGACTTTTGGTTGCAAATACTGGCGCCACCAAAATAAGGTCTGCTCCATTTTGCTGTGCAAAATTTGCGGACTCAATATCATGGCAGGAAACACTTACAATAAGATCCGTATTTTCCTTTTTTATCGTCGACAGCTTACTAATCATAAACTGTGGAAGATGAATCCCATCTGCTTTTATTCTCAAAGCCAGGAAAATATCCCCTGCCACCAAAAATTTTATATTTTTTTGTTTACACATATATGCAAGGGCTTCTGCAAGCTCCACCCGGTTTTCATGATCATAGTCCCTTAAAATTACCATGGCATATTCGGGTAATTTATCAATGATCTGTTCCGGATATGGTTGCGCCGACTGATCCGTAATAAATATCAGGCTTGGCATATTTTTATGGCCACTTTGCCGATTGAGCTCGTCTGCAATCTCTGGTAGGGTCTTTTTCATATTTGGGATTTTAACTTAAGGCACTTTCCATGACCAGTAATCTTATGAAAATAAAAGAAAAAATATCTAAAGCTGCAAAAGCCTCTAACAGAGCAGAAAATGATATCAATCTGGTCGCGGTATCAAAAATACATGTCGAGGAAACAATACGCCCCGTACTTGAAGCCGGGCATAGATTATTTGGGGAGAACCGTGTTCAGGAGGCGGCACAAAAATGGCCCGCACTCAAAGCGGAATTCCCGGATATAAAACTGCATCTGATCGGTCCACTTCAAACCAACAAAGTACGACAGGCCGTTGAGCTTTTTGATGTTATAGAAACTGTTGACAGACCCAAACTTGCCCGCGCCATTGCCCGCATATGCGCTGAAGAAAATAAGAACTGCCCGATATATATCCAGGTTAATACCGGGCTCGAAGATCAAAAAGCCGGTATTTCACCAGATCAGGTAGATGACCTGATCCGCCTTTGCCGTGATGACTTAAATTTAACCGTCGCAGGTGTAATGTGTATCCCACCCTTTGACGAGGACCCCACAGAGCATTTCAAATTGCTAAAATCCATCGCTGACCGTAATAATATTGAGCATATATCCATGGGTATGAGTGGCGATTTTGAAAAGGCCATTGCTCAGGGTGCTACTCATGTACGGGTTGGTACAGCCATTTTTGGAAAACGGCCCGGCTATTAATCCAGAATCATGCAAGTTGCCGAACCTGATGCAAAAATTTTACCGTTCTTGTCCATAATCTTGCCTTCAGAAACAGCAAGACGCCGTGATCGGTTAATAAGAACTCCTTCGGCAATCAAATCCGTATCCAGGGGAACAGGCCGGATCATTTTTACATTCAGATTAATTGTTGAATATGCTTTGCCGGCTTCCATAACCGAATGAACTGCTACACCGGTTATCGTGTCCATTATAGTTGCACTGAAACCACCATGAACACCGCCCATGGGATTTAAATGTCTTTTATCTGCGCGCACGATAAAACGGACAAAACCTTCTTCAATATGGTCTATTCGAGAAGGCATGGTATCTGCCATGGGCGGGTGCGGTAAATCACCCGCCATCATCGCTTTTAATATTTCAAGTCCGGTCATATCCAATATGGACATGGCTGCTTTCCTTAATCCTTATTTTCTATAATCAACATCCACTGCCGCCGCCATATAGGCAAACATTGCATAGATGGCAGCATTATGGGTAATCGCCGGCATGTCCACTTTATCCAGTGTATCATTGGCTGTATGATGGAAATCAAAATAATTGGTCGGTTCCATACCCAGATTAACAGCCGGCATCCCCGCATTACCAAGTGCAGACATATCGGATTGCCCTCTGGCACTATTTGTCGGAAGCGTAGCCACACCATATGGAGCCAGCACCGCACCGATATCACGTAATACATTAAGGGACATCGGGCCAACACCCGGTTCAAGATCGACAATACGTCCGGTGCCACTGTCCCATTCTGCACCCAGTATGGCATTTTCAAAATCATTATGGTCTTCTTTATGGGCACGCACATATTCATGAGCGCCAATCAGACCTTCTTCTTCCGCAGCAAATAAAATCACGCGAACGGACCTTTTCGGTCGCTGGCCACCGGAAGCTATATGTGCTGCTGCTGACATGACGATTGCAACACCCGCGCCATCATCAAGCGCCCCAGTGCCCAGATCCCAGCTGTCCAGATGGGCACCAATCATTACAGCTTTTTCCGGATTGTCTGTTCCTGTTATTTCACCAAGAACATTGTAGGTGGTAACTTCATCATGGGTATGAGAGCTCATTTCC
>JAUILB010000176.1 GCA_030432815.1 Alphaproteobacteria bacterium
TTTTATGATCCTTGCTCTATGGGGATTTTCAAATGGTTCCGAAACCATCCATAATTGGCTCTATAACCACCCTCGCTTTGGTCCGGCCTTGCAGGATTGGGAACAATACAGAATGATTCCCGTAAAAGCCAAAATTACAGCTGTCACAATGATGACAATAAGTGCTTCTTATCTGATTTTCTTTTCGGACCTGCCCAATTTCGCAATTATACTGGCAATCGGATTAATGACGTATGGTGCTATCTATGTTCTGACTAAACCCAGCCGATACGCCGAACCTAAGATTAAAAAGGAGCCACAGCAGGAAGATGAAGAAACGCAACCCCCTTCTACTCCGCCCGAAGCTCCATAAAGTAATCCGCACGTGCATAAGGCGTATTTTCAGGTGCTGGCACTTCCTTGAAACCATATTTTTTATATAACGTAATCGCAGGAACCAAACTTGAATTGGTTTCAAGAAATAGTTCTTTTCCTCCCCTTGCCTTAAACCGTTCAAGAACTTTTTCAACAAGAAGGTTTCCGATACCATAGCCACGTGCTTCCTCAAGAACACCCATTTTGCTTAATTCAAATCGTGTTGGTGTAAATTTTTTAAGGGCAATGGCCCCTACCGGTTTTCCGTCTAGCAATGCAAAATATATTTCCCCACCCTTATCCAGGATATATTTTTCAGGATCATTGAGATTTATAATATCTTCCTTTTCCATTTCAAACAAAGTTTCTATCCACTTCTGGTTGATGATACGCCAATATTCGCGGTATCTTACATCATAGGCAATAATCTCTATTTTTCTCTCTGAGTGCTCGGATTTTTGCTCATAATATCTTTGTGAGAATGATTTTCTTGTAAGTGCTGCTTCATAATCGGCAAGAGCATCCAGAATATTTGTATTGCACTCATCCAATACTGTCTTCATGGCGTCCTTGGCCGTTGACCAAATTGGTTTAAGTTTATCCATAAGTCTATCACCAACGTCTGTGAGTGCTACAATTTTACTTCGGGCGTCCTCTCCCGGTTCAAGAAAAAGAATATCCTTCGCAACAAGTTTTTTGACAGTTTGACTAACCGCTGAATGCGAAAGTCCGGAAAGCTGTTGGATGTCAGCTATGGTTAACGGACCACGTTTCAATACACAATATACAATCGGAAATTCGCGCCCGCTCATGTCCACATTTTCTGCTTTATAGATTTTATCAATTTCTGATGACAAATATTCAAAATTTCGCCGGCACCGTGTCCCAATACCAATTTCAAGAAACAATTCATCGCGCATAATGTATCACCAATTATATTATCATTAATATAAATAATTATATATTGGAAATAATATTAATTACAAGCTTTAGTTAATTACGTGGTTTCCAGCCCTCAATCCAATCATCAAGCAGTACAACATCAGGTGCTATCCCATTAGCGCGAAACCAGCTATCAATAGCATATGAAACACCACTTTCACGCTCAATCAGGGTTGCTGTATTGTGAAGTAGCATAAGATCAAGTCGATTACCTCTTAAAGCTATCGTACCAATATCATGAAATTTCACATGCCCTGCTTTATTCAACATCTGTAAATATGTTGTAGTGTTTATGCTTTCATCAATGCAGTCAAGCTGACCTTTGGGAACAAATGTAAACAACCATGACTTGGCTATATCATCACTGGTACCAGTTTTAGGCCCGACAAATTTTTCCATAAGTCCAATTGCCACAGGAAGTCTTTCACGTTCTTGCAGCGCAGTGGTTGGCGGAGTATCGAATACGGCTTCAATCTGTTCCCATTCATCGGGATTAAAAGAAACCTGTTGCACAACCTGGCACCCATAGGAAGAACAGTGGCTGAACATGTTTACTTCCGGCTCTGGGGCCCCTACCTTGGCTTTGACCTTTTCCGCAGTCGTATAGGCACAACCACTGGTCATGAGAATACCCATGACCAGCAGAATAATATTTATAGACTTATTAAGAACTGGATGAAGAACTTGAGCTATCATCACCATCAAAACATCCGGCAGCCCAACATGCACCCGCAGCGACTGCGACAAGGGCAAGGCCCCATAGCATACCATTGCCATTACCGTTTCCGTTACCAAAGATATTTTTACGCTGACTTTCGTCAAGAATGTCATAATTAGCAAAGCTTAAGCTTTTCACACTGCCATTGTTAAACCCGGTACTGAATAAATTTAGATCACGAGTATAACCATACTTAAACGGATTGGAATTTCTAATTTCCTGTCCATAAGTCATTTTAAAACCGTAGAATGCTTTTTTCTGCGTTGTGTTCTTATCCCCAAAAGGTATTGTCAGTCCAACCTGACCGGTTAATCCACGAGAATTAATCTTACCCTTGAAATAACTGTCTTTCATTTGATCAAATGCACTGTAATGAAGGTTTTGAGCAAATGCCATTGATGTTTGCCCCCAGACAAAAATGGCGGAAAGACATAGGATTATCAATTTTTTTAGCATAATATCCCCTTACTATATTCTGTTGTTTAGTCAGTTATGTTGCCCAGATAAAAGACTTATTACGACCGATGACGCACTAATAGTAAACAAAGCGGGGGTCCTTTCCCTCAAAAGGACAACACCTTAATATAACAAGGAATGTGATTAATTACAACTAACCAAAATTTAGGCTGAATAATTGTGATTATCCTTTGCAACTTGACCAGAACCAATTATACAAGCGTAGTTTTAGATTTAGCGAAAGTATATTCATTTGGCATATGTAGAAGTCATTGCAGGATTAATTTTACTTGTAATCGCCGGGGATGTTCTGATCCGTGGTGCCGTCTCTGCCGCTGCAAATTTTGGTCTTAGCAAACTTGTCATTGGCCTAACTGTGATTGCTTTTGGAACGTCTGCTCCCGAACTTGTCGTCGGTATTGATGCGGGGCTCTCCGGTGTTCCAACACTTGCACTTGGAAATGTCGTTGGCAGTAATATTGCCAATATCCTGCTTGTAATTGGTTTTCCTGCCATATTTTATCCGTTCATAAGTGACAGCAGTGAAGTTAAGCGTAACTATTACATCATGCTTGGTGGAACAGTGCTATTTATGATTTTATGCACAACCGGACCATTTACTCATTTCCATGCTACATTACTTTTAATATTGCTTGTAGCGTTTGTTACAAACTCATATCGGGTAAGCAGACTTGGCAGAGAAGTACAGGAATCTGATGTGACACTTGCCGAAAAAGCTTATGAAGATCTGGATGAGCTTCCGGAAGAACCATTAACGACATTACGTGCAACACTTTGTATTGTTGCAGGACTTGCCGGTCTTGTTTTCGGTGCAGACATATTGGTATCAGGTGCCGTTGATGTTGCGCGGACATTTAATGTTTCCGAAGCTATTATCGGCCTTACTATAATTGCTATTGGCACCAGCCTCCCCGAACTTGTGACCTCCATAATGGCAGCGCGTCACGGACATGGCGATGTTGCTTTAGGAAATATTATTGGTAGTAATATTTTTAACTTATATGCGATTATGGGTGGAACAGCATTTGTCGCAAATGTACCAATACCAGACAGCTTTTTGCACATTGATCTGTGGGTTATGGCCGCTTCATCAGCAGCACTTATTCCATTCATACAATGGAAAATACGCTTTACCCGTGTAATAGGACTGGCCTTCTGCAGCGCATATATAGTATATCTTTGGATACTCGGTACGATCATTTAGGGAATTGAATATCATGACTAAAAATATTCAAAAGAGCAATCTTACACCACTTAAATATGCTGACGCCACACAAGGGATCAGACACGTGTTTGTACGTGATTTAATGCTTGACGGTTCTATCGGCATATACCCTCATGAAAAGAAAAATTTACAAAAAATCCGTATCAATATTGACCTTGCTGTGAAAGAGGACCTTACACCTCTCAACGACGACTACAGAAATGTTGTTTGCTATGAAACTGTTGTCAACGGTATTGAAAATATTGTCAATTCAGGTCATGTGGAACTTGTGGAAACACTGGCAGAAAAAATTGCAGATTTAAATATGATCGATAGTCGGATTGTATCGGTCCGGGTTCGCGTGGAAAAGCTCGAAGCCATAAAAAACACTACCAGTGTTGGCGTTGAAATCGAACGGGTTCGCGGTTCATAAATAAATTTATGTGTAAATTGTTTCACGAATATTACAACAATGTTAAATCATTGAAATTCAAGCATATTATTTTTATTAAAAAATGTTTCACGAAATAAGTTGTCAACAGCGCCTTTTTTCTTCTATCTCCGATACAATAGCATTTCAAAAATATTTAAATTTAAATTCAGAAAGTTTGTTGACATATAATTTTTCTTTTATTATCAATAACTTAATTTCATTGCCTAAAAAATAGGCAATTAGCTCTAAACAGTAGAGTTCCGCCATCTTTACATTTCTATAAAAAGTTATTCACCAATTTATCCACAGCTTTCGTGGATAAGTTTTTTGCGAATCTGACACTGTTCTGTTACCCTTTGAATCCGTTGGATATTTATGCCCAATTCCAGCTTTTTCCAAGAAATAGTTACAAATGAAACACAATTTTCTGCATAGACTTTAGTATCCAGTTAAGCTTAAATACAGAATATGATTGAAGGCGTCGAAGTAATAAAATCCTACCTTAAAAACCTGGGTTCAGATCCGGGGGTTTACCGTATGTTGGATACCCAGGGAAAAGTACTTTATGTGGGTAAAGCAAAGAACCTGACAAACCGGGTAAAAAGTTACACCAATTTAAAAGGGGTATCACATCGAATTGCAAAAATGGTATCCCTCACCCGGTCTATGGAATTTGTAACCACCCACACTGAAGTTGAAGCATTATTGCTGGAAGCCAACTTCATAAAAAGATATAAGCCACATTATAATATTCTGCTCAGGGATGATAAATCATTCCCCTATATTCTTATTGATACGAGTCATAAAAGCCCACAGGTTTTAAAACATCGGGGCGCCAAAAAACGCCAGGGATATTATTTTGGACCATTTGCATCAGCAAGCGCAGTAAATGCGTCTTTGAATATACTTCAAAAGGCTTTTTCCCTTAGAACGTGTACTGACAGTATCTTTAATAGCAGAACCCGGCCCTGTCTCCTATATCAGATCAAACGATGCTCAGCCCCATGTGTCGGTAAAATTTCTGATAAGGATTATGATCTGCTGGTTGAAGAGGCGCATGCTTTTTTATCTGGAAAAAGTGATGCTATCAAAGGACGCTTCACAAAAAAAATGGAAGAAGCGAGCAATGACCAGAATTATGAGCTTGCTGCCGTCTACCGTGACCGTTTAAAAGCCCTCGCCGTTGTGCAAAGCAGGCAGGATGCAACGAAAGGACGGCTGGATGAAGCAGATGTAATCGCGGCCTATAAAGATGGTGGACAAACATGTGTACAGGTTTTCTTTTATCGTAATGGACAGAACTGGGGAAACAAAGCTTACTTCCCACGGCATGACAAAGATCAGCATGTTGATGAAGTACTTCCCGCATTTATCTCACAGTTTTATGATAACAAGCCACCCCCCAGGAAAATTTTAATCAATAATTCCATTAAACAAAAGGCGTTATTGGAAGAAGCGCTATCCTTAAAAGCGGAAAGAAAAGTTAAAATTACTATGCCACAACGTGGCAACAACCTTTTGCTAGTGGATATAGTGGAAAAGAATGCCCGCGAAGCCCTTGAAAGGAAAGTCGCCGAAACATCATCCCAGGCAAAATTATTGGAAGGTGTAGCGGAACTTTTTGATCTTGATGCCCCGCCAGAGCGCATAGAAGTTTATGATAACAGCCATATTTCCGGCACCAGTGCCCTTGGTGCGATGATCGTATCAGGACCGGAAGGCTTCGAAAAAGGATCATACCGTAAGTTCAACATAAAATCGGCGGATCTTGCACCCGGGGATGATTTTGGCATGATGCGCGAAGTGATGACACGCCGCTTTAAACGCCAGCTTAAGGAAGACCCGGATCGTTCCGCGCCTACCTGGCCGGATTTAATGCTGATAGATGGTGGTAAAGGTCAATTAAGCGCAGTGATGGAAGTCCTTGAGGAATTAAGTCTGACGGACATCCCTGTTGTATCCATCGCAAAAGGGCCTGATCGCAACGCAGGACGCGAAGATTTTTATATACAGGGTAAAGCCCCGTTTAAACTTCCCCCAAATGATCCGGTGTTATATTTTCTTCAACGACTAAGGGACGAATCTCATCGTTTTGTAATTGGATCCCACCGCACTCGTCGGGCAAAAAAGATGCACAAATCATTGCTT
>JAUILB010000177.1 GCA_030432815.1 Alphaproteobacteria bacterium
CATGTCAGTCCAGGCAACAGCAATAAACCCTCCAATAACACTGTAAATAACTACAATTAAAAACCCGACAACTGCCCCGGTGTGATAATCCCACTCAAGAAACCTTTCAAAGGCCGATCCCGTCGCATCAATTTGCGCACTTATATAAATAAGAATAAAAGCTGCCAATGAAATCGATGCAACAAGCCTGAGTGTATGATTTGTAACGCGAAACCGACTTACCAGATAATCTGTCATCGTGATGCTGTCATATTTATCGGTAAGTTTCTTGTATCTTTCCGCCATAAGAAACCAGGCAACCCAGACCCCGAACAATTCGCCAACCACAATCCAATAGGCGCTGAAGCCAACCATTGCCCCCATTCCGGTTACACCAAGCAACAGCCATGCACTTTCCCCTGTTGCCTGCGCTGAAAAAGCAGCAACCCAATACCCAAGCGTTTTGTTCCCGGTGATATATCCCCGTATATCCCTTACACGTTTGGCTGCAAACATGCTAAGTAATATCAACACTATTAAATATATTAACAGCATTGAATATTTTTCGATCATAAACCTTGTCCCCTACTGCTTGCGTGGTCTAAGCTTAACGTCCCATTTTTTTGTTTTATTTTTATTGTTAGTACCCTAGCATTATTTTTACAGATTTATAGGGAAATATTTATTTGATAAAGAAACAAGGGGAAATTAGTGACCGAAGAACAATTAAGTATTGTTTTTATTCTGACCGGAGTATTTATTTTTTTTCTGTGGGGCCGCTGGCGTTATGACGTTGTAGCCTTCAGCGCGTTAATGGTAAGTGTAATTGTAGGCGTTATCACACCTGAAAATGCGTTTAGTGGATTTTCTCATCCCGCTGTAATAACTGTGGCTGCCGTTCTTGTTATAAGTGCCGGTCTTGCCGTTTCAGGTGTTATTGACCAAATTGCACATATTGTTGTGCCGCCTGTAAAAAACCTGTTTTTACAGATTTCCATCATGTCCGGCTTTTCTGCTGTATTGTCCGCCATGATGAATAATGTAGCGGCACTCGCATTACTAATGCCCGCAACTATTGATAGCGCGAAGAAGGCTGACAGATCTCCTGCTCTTCTGCTTATGCCGCTTTCATTCGGGTCAATCCTGGGGGGATTAATCACCCTTATCGGCACACCGCCAAACATTGTTATTGCCCATTACCGTGAAACGGTCGCAGGAGAACCGTTTTCAATGTTTGATTTTTCACCTGTTGGTGCTGTTGTTGCTATTGTGGGTGTTATATTTTTGGGGCTCGTTGGTTGGCGCCTTTTGCCCAAAGACAGACAAGCAAAGTCCGCTACGGATGATCTTTATGACATCGATGATTATGTCGCGGAAGTTCTTGTTTCGGAAGGATCAAGTGCTATTGGACAAACCGTTAAGGATATTGATGACATCGCTGACAGCTGTGATGTTCGTGTTGCGGGCTTAATAAGAAACGGAAAACGTATATTACGCCTTAGTCGTACCCGGATCATCGAAGAAAAAGACATACTCATTCTTAAAACCGGACCAAAAGGACTTGATGAATTTGCCCATAAACTTGGACTTGAAATAAAGGGCGGTGATTATGATAAGTCATTATTTTCAAATGCAGACGTAGCCCTGCAAGAAGCCGTTGTTTCCGCAGATAGCAGGATTATAGGTAGGAAAATTGGGGAAATTAGACTTAAATCCAGATCTGCGCTTAACCTTTTAGGAGTATCCCGCCAGGGCGAAAGCATCAACCATGCGCTTCATAAACTTGTATTTCATGCAGGGGATGTTTTACTGCTTCAAGGTGATAATGACAGCATGTCCAAATCCATGGACCGGTTAGGGCTTCTGCCGCTAGCTCAACGTGGTATCGCGATTGGAAAGCGCCGTCATGCATGGATTGCTATTTTACTGCTTGCCGGGGCCATCGGGGCCGCTGCAACAGGGATCACAGGGCTTACTATTTCACTGGCTATTGCGGCGCTAGGTATGGTGCTTTTCAATATTATTCCGCTTCGTGATCTTTATAACACAATAGATTGGCCGGTTATCGTTCTTGTGGGATCAATGATACCCATCGGCGGTGCACTTGAAACAACAGGTACAACAGATTTGATAGCAGCGGGTATATTAAACCTGTCTGAAGGATATTCGGCCTTTTTTGTCCTTGCAGTTCTTTTTATCGTTACAATGACATTATCGGATTTAATGAATAATGTAGCTACCGCTGTCATGATGGCGCCGATTGCCGTGAGCATGGCAAACAGTTTAAACGCAAACCCTGATAGCTTCCTGATGGCCGTGGCTGTATCAAGTTCATGCGCGTTCCTGACCCCAATCGGTCATAAAAATAATGCTCTGATTATGGGGCCAGGTGGGTATAAATTCGGTGATTACTGGCGTATGGGCCTGCCGCTTGAGGTTATAATCACACTCGTGGCACTGCCGATGATTGCTCTGGTTTGGCCGCTTTAGGGACGAAGTGGGTTTAAGGACCGTTTTTCCTGATCATCCATTTGATCAAGCAGACCCGTTTCCCAACGAAGATATTCGCGTGCATGATCCATATTACCGCTATGACGTTCATGTGTATGAAACAGAAAATCAATTCGGTCTTCGTCAGGCGGGCTGTCCGGTGTTGATACCAGATTAAGCCCTGCCTGCTTCCAATCTTCGGGTTCCGTCAGGGAAATGGCCCCTTTTCCACCCAAATCCTTTAAAGCGTAAGTCGCCGTCAGAAGTTCGGATGCAATGATAATAATATCCCCTTTTACGTTGACCTCTTCCAGTTTTGGTCTTATGGACCATTGAGCACCATCAATATGTAATTCACGGTAGTCCTGACTTGAACGGATATCGATTATGGTTACCGGATTTGTCATTTTCTGTTTTATCTCATGTGCATTGATCAAATCTATACCTGAAACATCAATTTCATATTCTTCGATCCGGACAAGTTCTGTTACTGACGCAGGATCAAGTAATACGGCATCATGTCCCATTCCCTTAAGCCAAATCGCCGTTATCGCGGCACGGATTTTGTGTTGATCAAATAATACTATCCGTGCATTTCGGGTCGCAAACCATTGATCTGTCGCCTGTACAAGCTGCCCGCCTGGCGCATGTCTGAAACCATCCGGATGACCGGAATCAAATTCTTCGGCAGTTCGGATATCAAACATAAAGGTTGTTCTATCTTCCTTTTTCCATGCGGAAAGCTGCTCTGCATCTATAACCTGCAAATGATATTTTTGGATAAGTTCATCCGCTTTGGCTTCGGCAGATGCAACCACATCTTCCGGCAACTCATGCGGAAATGTTCTTGTTGCGCCGTGTTCAAGTTCAAAACCGGCAAGCTTCCATCCCATTGTACCATTTTCAAGTGCATATATTTTGTTGGGCAGACCCAGCAAATTTAATGCTTGCGCACCTATCAGGCTTCTGGTCCGGCCAGCACAATTGACAATAATGTCCTGATCAGGGCGTGCCATCATCGCCTGATAACGAAGCCCCAGTTCCGCATTTGGACAAGACGTTGATGTGGGAATTGTCATGCGGTTGAATTCTTCAGGCGTACGTCCGTCCAGAAGCAAAAAATTATCATCACCCGCATCCATTCGTGCTTTAAGTTCTTTTGCGCTGATGGATTTTGTACCTAGTTCATGTTCAACCACTTCGCCAAATGATTTGGATGGTGCGCTTATCCCTTCATAAAGGGCATAGCCCGCAGCCTTCCATTCACCAATACCGCCTTGGACCACCAGAACGTCTGTGTATCCTTTTTCTTCCAACCATGAAGCCGCCTTTTCACTGACGCCGTCACCATTATCAATTAACGCGATCGTTGTCCCCAAGCGCGGCACATAAAGGCCAATTCGCGCTTCGAGAATACTGTAAGGGACATGCGATACGAAAAAAGGATGCCCCTTGCCGTAGTCCGCATTTTCGCGAATATCGATAAATGCAATTTCAGCATCACCTGAAAGAAGGGCTTTAACCTCCTGAACGGATTGGTATTTCATTTCTTACCTTTTGCTTAAGTCAACCTCTGCTGCAATAAAACCAAAGGCAGACCAGCTGCTGGTATTCATAAAGCGTTCCATCAAGTCATAGGCCCTTTCAGTCTCACCGTTATAAAGAAACCAGTTGGCAACACCATATGCAATTGCGGCACCGCTGGGGTCATTGGGATCAATATTAACGAGTTCTGCCGGTGGAATTTCCCCTTTATACATAAGGGTCAGATTATGATAAGACATATTTTCGACGATAGTCATATCCTTATGAATATTCTGCACTGATGCTTGCGCAGCTTCTTCATTACCCATACGACGATGGATCATATAAATCCAGTGTCCCGTGGAAACAATATTATCATCGTTAAGTCCGAGATCTTGCCCCGCTTTGAAAGCGGCCAGCGCCTTTTCCCAGTCCTGCTTCAAATAATATGAAAGCCCCAAGTGGTAATAAATATTGCTGTGCGTTGTTGTCAGGTAAATACCCTGCGGGTTTGGAGCACCATCCGGTTCGATTTTATCTTCTGTACCCTGAATTAGTTTTTCTGCCATTTCATAATCGGCAACAGCACGATCAATTTCTCTGATGCTGATGTAACGGTGCCCCCGATGACGATACATACGCGCGTCCTCCGGATGTTTTTCAATACCTTCGGTAAATATTTCAATGGCACGACGATAATCACCCGTATAGGCCACACGGCGTCCATACCAGATTATATTCATTGCATCATCTGGATCAGCATCATAGTTTGCTTTAGCTTCTGCAAGATTATCAAGCAATGCCTGACTTGGTTCTGCAGGATATAATGGCTTGCCAAGTAATGACATTGCCTGCGCGCCATCAGGAACCATCGGTAAGATACCTGATTCCGTTACCATTTCATCAGATTGTCCCATATCTTCTGATGTTTGTTGGTCTTCCGCTGAGCAGGCTGACAAAAGAATTGATGCTGCTGCCAATAGAATAAATTTTAAATTTTTCATAATGTCCCTTATTTTCTCATTTTCAAATCTGCTTCCGCAGCAATAAATCCGAATGCTCCCCATCCATATCCGGAAAAATCAGATGGTTGTGCAATTTCATTCATCATATCAAAAGCACGCTCTCTGTCACCATTATAAAGATACCAGTTTGCTATTCCATAGGTAAAAGCAGAACTTCTATTTTCTACTGCAGTATTTTGCCAGAGTTCATCAACCTTTATCTTGCCTTTATAAAGATCAATAAGCTGAAGATAGGCCTGACTTTCATATACGGCAATATCATCAGGTATTGTCGCCACAGTCGCCTGCGCTTCCTGTTCTCTTCCCAATCTTCTGAGGGTCATATAATTCCAGTGACTGAACGAAACCTCCATATCATTATTCACATGCAGGTCCTTACCATTTTGGAATGCTATATGCGCATTTTCAAAATCCTGGGTAAAATAATAGGCAAGCCCAAGATGATACCAGATCGTGCTGTGACGGGTATAAATCGGAATATTCGCTGCATTGGGTGCGCCGTCCGGCTCTATACTGTCTTCACGACCTTCAATTAACATCGCACCTTTTTTACAATCAGCCAGAGCCCGATCAAATTCACGGATTGTCAGATATCTGTGGCAGCGATGACGATAAAGTCTTGATTCTTCCGGGTATATTTCCATACCTCGTGAAAATATTTTTATCGCTCCCCGGTAATCACCTGCATAGGCAAGCTTTCTGCCATACCAGATAAGATAATCCAGATTATCCGGATCACGATCATAATCAGCTTTTGCCGCTTCCCTGTTGGCTACCAAATCTTCGGAAGGTTCGGGCATGGAAAGCGGCACATCGAATAATGAAATTGCCTGTATACCATCACCTACAACAGGCAATATGTTATTTGTCATTTGGTCTTGTGCATGTGATACAGTCATCAGACAAATAAAAAACACACCTGTTTTAAGAAATGCATTCATTGTGAATTTTCCCTGGCGAGTAAATCAACTTCAGCAGCAATATACCCGAAAGAACCCCACAAATTTGTCTGCATAAACCTTTCCATCAGGTCATATGCTCTCTCTTCATCGCCATTATAAAGAAACCAGTTGGCAACACCATAAGTAATACTGGCTTCAGCCGGAATTTTTGGGTCGGCATTAACAATTTCTTCCTCGGGTACCTCCCCTTTATAAAACATATCAAGCTTATGGTAATTATGAACTTCAATAATATCCATATCGGCATTGATATAATTGAGAGCGGCCTTCGCTTCCTCATCAC
>JAUILB010000178.1 GCA_030432815.1 Alphaproteobacteria bacterium
CTATAAGTTTGCGGTCGGGCATGTGGTGAGTTTTGATGATAACCCTGCGGCAGCAATGAATTTGGCTGCAGAAACGGGCGAGCTTACAATGACAGCACCGGTCGTTTTAATAAGCGAACCCATAATCCCATCCGCCACGACAATATACCAGGCTCATTTCAATGGTGATCAAATTACAGGGTTCTCAGCAATTCTTGTACGAATTGACAACATGATTAAGGAGATTCTCAAGAGAGATTCAGAAAACAGTTTTTATGTTAATCTATTTGATAAGGAAGAGGGAGAACATCTGACCTTCAAATCATATGGAGATACCGCAATTGATTTAGCCGGACTTAAATCCACAACTATTGAGTTCCCATTTATAAACCGGACGTGGGTCATTGAATTTATTCGCACACCAGAGTTCATTGAAAATAACAAAACATCCCAACCGCTGTTCATCGGTATAGCGGGATTAATTTTTGCGGCATTCGCGACAGTCGGGATCATCTTCTTATCCGGGCAACCTATCATCTTGGAGAAGGTGGTCTATCAAAGAACATTTGAACTTGAACAGGCAAACAAGGCAAAAGCAGAATTCATGGCAAACATGAGCCATGACCTTAGAACACCCCTTAATGCTATTATCGGTTTTTCTGAAATAATGTGCCGCGAAATACATGGCAAACATGGTAATGACAAATATCTGGAATATAGCCGGGATATTAACACATCAAGCGAATATCTTCTTTCGCTTATTAATGACATTCTTGACCTTTCGGCGATTGATGCCAATAAACGTAGTATTGAAAAAGAAGAATTACAAATAACAAGGCTTGTTACAGATTGCATTCGTACCTTAAAGCCACTCATTAATGAAAAAAAACAGGATGTAATTATCAGTATACCTGATGATTCTGATATATTTTATGCTGATGAACGTTCCGTAAAGCAAATACTCATAAACCTGATATCTAATGCCATTAAGTTTACCCCGACCGGCGGAAAGATCACTATAGAGTGTGATACTACCAAAAAATCCACTGTTTTAATTGTTAAAGATAACGGAGAAGGGATTTCCAAAAGCAATCTTGCCCATATTCTTGATCCCTTTACCCGGGCAGATAGCCATCCGCACATCAGTCGCGAAGGAACCGGATTGGGACTGACCATTGTGAATTCATTGGTTAAATTACATAACGGATCACTTGCCATTAAAAGTCATCTTGGCAAAGGTACAAAAATCACGATTAAGTTTCCTAAAAGAAATTCCGGGATCTGATAAAAGAGCAATTTTTTGATCAGTTTCGGTTTTTTCGCCGTATAATTGATATTCACAAGTATGTGATTTGCAATATTGCTATTATTTGATAATAATTATAAATTGCATGAAATTAATACAAAGACAGGGAACCATAAATGAAAAAACTACTTATAGCAGCAATGCTGCTTGCGACACCAACAGCCATATCAACAGCGCAAGCCGCAGATTATGTTATTGACACTGAAGGAATGCATGCTGCGATCCAGTTTCGTGTTAAGCATGTTGGCATAAGCTGGTTGGCTGGTCGGTTCGATAAATTCGAAGGCACATATACTTATGACAAAGATGATCTTGAAAATTCCAAGGTTAATGTCACAATCGACGTAACCAGCGTAAATACAAATCACACTGCCCGTGATGAGCATATCCGTGAAGCAGACTATCTTAATGTTGCGGTAAATCCTACAGCATCATTTGAAAGCACCGGTATTCAGGTAACCGGTGACGGTACAGGTGTTATTCATGGAACTCTTACCTTAAACGGCAAATCCAACCATGTTCACCTTGATACCAAATTTGTCGGGGAAGGTGATGACCCATGGGGCGGGTACCGTTCTGCATTTGAAGCAACAACCACAATCAATCCGCAGGATTATGATTTCAAATTTGAATATGGGGATGTTGAGCTTACCCTCTATGTCGAAGGGGTTCGTCAGTAGTCTTAATGCGTGTAGCATTCAGCCATTTTTTTTAAGATAGTGGTAAAACACATCCAGCATTTCATCCATGCCGCTGCGACCAAACCCAACACGGAAATGGTCCTGCGGTGTGGAAATAAGTTCTGAGTTATAAATACGCGGTGGCAGGATCAAAACACCTGTTTTATCCAAAAGGTCAGCACAAAATTCATTGGCCGTCCCCGGGCCTAGGTATTTTGGATACCCAACCGCGCCGCCATCCGGCTGGCTCCATTTAAAAAGGTCTGGAAATTCAGCAAAAAACTTTCCAAGTTTTTCAGCATTATCATTCAGCAACTTAACATTATTATCCAAAATTTTATTTCTATTTCTCAATGCAATAAGGGAAAGCACTTCTGATGGCGCACTATTACAGATGGTCAAAAAATGTTTGTAGCGTTCAAGGTTTAGAAGAACATCATTATCCTTTGTCGCAATCCAGCCTATCCGGAGCCCCGGAAGACCATATGCTTTTGACATAACATTTAAGGAAAGTCCTTTTTCATAAATATCAGCAATCTGGGGAATTCGTTTTGCAGGGTCAAGCTCTATGCCACGGTAAACTTCATCACTAAAGATATAAATATCAAATTCCCGTGCAAGATCGACAAGTTTGTTCAGATCTTGATGAGAAATAATTTTCCCGGTTGGATTATTTGGAAAATTGATTGATATCAGTTTCGTATTAGGCCGAAGTGCGCCCATGACACGGTCAATATCAAGGTTCCAGTCATTTTCACTATCGAGCGGGATGCCCGTTACATCACAGATACTTAAAGGGATTGTTTCTGCCGCCTGATAATTGGGTACGATCACAATTACATGATCCTCTTCATCCAGCATTGATTTCATCGCGGTATAGATACCTTCTTCCGCGCCAGCAAAACAAAGGATATTATCGGCACTTAAAGTATCATAGGTTTTCGCGATTTCCGTTCTAAGTTCCGGTAATCCCCATGTTTGGGTATAGCCAAGCCAAAGATTTTCAAACTGTTCCCTTTCTTCGTCTGTTGCCATGGCAAGCAAATCTTTCATCGACATGCTCTGCATATCCGATGCCGTCAGATGGTACTTCGCTTTAAATTCCCATTCAGAGAAAAATACTTCCAGTTCAAAATTGCGCATCTTTTTCCTTTAAAGAACGATATATGAAGCAATTTTGTAGCACGACTTAAGCAAATGTCAATTGAGGCTTTTTCATTAGTGCTTGACTTATATGCATAAAAGGCGCATGAGGGCGCTGTTACAGGGTGCCCGCCCAATTGGCGCACCAAAATTCCGCCTCGCAGCCGTGATAAGTAACAATCACGTGTATCCTTTATCTTTAAGAAGGCCAAGTGCAATCGCGGAAAACATATTGGCCATTAGTGCCGCCCGCGAAGGAACACATTATGACGCAGGAAAATGCGCCGGAAACACCCCTGCAGGGGTTTGACAAATTCGGCTTTGATAAAGCCATACTTAAATCGATTAAAAAAGAAGGTTTTGAAATACCGACCCCGATCCAGGATATGGCGATCATTCCTGTAATGTCGGGTGCTGATCTTATGGGCATTGCCCAGACCGGCAGCGGTAAGACCGCCGCCTTCTGCCTTCCGACTATAAACAAGCTCATACACGAATATCAAAAACCGGAAAGCCATCGTCCCAAAGTATTAATTCTTGCGCCAACACGCGAGCTGGTGATGCAGATTGGAAAATTTGTTGATCAATTTTCCCGTGGTACACCAATCAGCAGCCTTGTTGTTGCTGGTGGACAAAGTTATCAACCACAAATCAGACGTCTTAAGCAGGGTATCGATATCCTCATTTCAACACCAGGGCGACTAATAGACCATATGAGCAGCAATAATGTAATCCTTGACCAGTGTCATACCTTTATCTTGGATGAAGCGGACCGGATGCTTGATATGGGCTTTATTGATGAAGTTAAGGAAGTACGCAAATCACTGACCGTTGACCATCAGACAGTTATGTTTTCCGCGACCATGAATGATAAAGTACGCAGACTTTCCAAAGAACTACTTCGCAATCCGGAATATGTAGAGCAGGAAAGAAAAACTGTTGTCGCGGAAACTATCGCCCATAAATTAATGAATGTGCGGCGGAAAAATAAAACTGATCTTCTAATTTCACTGCTTAAATCAGAGCCACTAGATAAAATGCTTGTATTTGCCCGTACAAAGCTTGGTGCAGATAAATTATGTGATGAACTTAAGCACGCCTTTAAAGATACAGACATTCGAATAGATGCTATTCACGGTGATAAAAAGCAACGTACCCGAGAAAAGATCCTGCTTAACTTCAGAAAAGGACGAACAAAGGTTCTGGTTGCAACGGATGTTGCCGCAAGAGGTATCGATGTGGATGGTATTAGCCATGTGATTAATTATGAACTGCCTATAGAAGCGGAAAATTATGTCCACCGTGTTGGCCGTACCGGCCGCGCCGGTGAGAGTGGCATTGCCATTTCCTTTTGTGATCCAAGCGATATGCGGCTTTTGAAAGAAATAGAAGCGCTTCTGAAAATCAAAGTGGAAGTTGATGATGATCATCAGTATCACTTTGAACAAACGGGTATAACCGATAACAAAAAAGGAAGAACCCGTAATCGCAGACCATCGCGGGAAAAATTTGATAAAAGTCGTGGTCGTCGAGCTAACACCGATAAGAAGCAACAAAAAGAAAAGCTGGCGCCTGTAAGAAAGCGCAAAAAAGAACAAAAAAATGTTCAAAATGAAACACTAACTCCAAAGCAGAAAAACTTTGATCCACTGGACAGCAATTTTGGTTTTGATGATGATCCGGTTTTGGACAAGCTGCGTGGTAAAGCGGGAAAACGCAAGAAAAAAACTGATAAACGTGATCAGGCCGATGATACAAAGCTCAAAAAGCGCAAAACACGCAAAGACCGTGTAACCGCACGGGGCAACGTTAAGCAAACCGGTGGAAGTAAACCATTTAGCCCACGGAATAAAACAGCTCCCAGACGTTCCTCCAAATAACATCACGGCATTTTGCAAATCAATACTATTTGTGGCACTATATTTTCCAAAAGAATTATATGATGAGTAAGTTTAAAGCGGATGGAAAAATCAATGATCAGAAATATACCATTGGTAATCATTGGCATGCTTATGGTGGTTGCCACGGCGCATGCCGATATTGATGCAGGCAAAGAAGCCTATTTCATGGGGGAATATGAACGTGCGATTGAAGCCTTTATGCCGGATGCGGAAAGTGGAAACACATACGCACAGATTAAAATTGGCTATATGTATGAAAATGGCTGGGGTGTCGAAAAAAGTTATATAAATGCGGTGGATTGGTATAATCGTGCCATTGAAGGTGGTGACCCCGAAGGCAGCGTGGCAATGGCCAAGCTTCATGCTTATGGCCGCGGGCTTCCGCGTGATTATAACCGGGTTGAAGCCCTTATCCTTGATGCTGCGCAGAAGGGATATCATCATGCTTATTATGTTATGGGAAATTTCCATAACGATGCTGATGCCTTTGGCTTTAACACCCGTCAGGCACTTGATTATTATCTTCGGGCCGCAGAACAAAATGCGGCAGCAAGCCTTGTAAATGGCCATTTTCGTGCAGGCAAAGGTCAATGGTTCCGCCTTATAACGCCAACCGGTGTACAGGCAACCAGAAGACTGGCGGATGAAGGCAACATGTATGCCCAATTTAACACCGGGCTTCGTTATTATTTCGGTGAGGGGGTTACGAAAAACCACACAACCGCTAATTCATATTTTTTGATGGCGGCACTTTCCGGCAATGTGGAAGCACAAAAATATCTCGCCCAAAACCGCGTTATGGAAGACCCTAGCGGTTATGACCGGGTATTTGTTCATAAATGGTTTTCAATCGCCGCTGCGGGCGGATCAAAAGAAGCGGAAAAAAGCAAAACCGCAATGGAAGCCGACATGACGGCAGGCCAAATTGCACAGTCCAATTCAGAAGCTGATGAGTGGCTGAGAAGCAGATAGAGGGTGAAGGTGGGCCATTAAATGCCCACCCCCTGAATATGTTTAATACCAGAGCCTGACGCCCGCAACGACGCTGACTTCACTTGTTCCTTCGCCTTCTGCACGGTGGTAATCCGCTGTGCGACCGAAGCTTTTATGCCAGTGAACACCAACATAAGGCGCAAATTCGCGCTTTATTTCATAACGTAATCTAAGGCCAGCTTCCAAATCGCTGAACCCTGACCCGATACCTAGTTCCGGAACATCCTGAAACTGTA
>JAUILB010000179.1 GCA_030432815.1 Alphaproteobacteria bacterium
ATATGAACAGATGAGCTGGCTTGAGCCAAAATATTGTAGCAAAAATATTGTTGAATTAATTCAGGATGTGTCACAAAAACGCGGTTATTCTTATTTAAATATGCCTTCAGGCGCTGGTCATGATGCTCAGTTTTTCACTGATATTACAGAGACGGGCCTGATATTTGTGCCTAGTGTGGGCGGTATTAGCCACGCCCCCGACGAATGGACCCATTGGATTGATGTTGAACGGGGAACCAATGTCTTGTTTGACTGTATTTTGGCACTGGCAGTTGATAAGTGAATTGCAAATAAAAATTATTATTTTAAAATAAGTTAGCGTATTAAGGGAGCGTTTAATGGCTGACTATGATGATATATTGATTTCAATTCGCCGTATAATGCGGGCGATTGATTTGCATTCAAAAAAACTATCAAAAACATCCGGACTCACTGCACCACAACTTGTCCTGCTTATTACTTTACAGAAAAATGGGCCAATGACTCCCAGTGCAATTGCGAAGCAGGTATCCCTTTCACAAGCCACTGTTACGTCAATTCTGGATCGCCTTGATAAAGCCGGTTATACCCGTCGTGACCGCAGTGAAGATGACAAACGTGTTGTGAATGTTTGTCTGACACCATTGGGCCATAATAAGATTGCCGAAGCGCCGGAACTCCTGCAAAGTGGTTTTTTAAGAGAGTTCAGAAAACTTAATGAGTGGGAAAGGACGCAGCTCGTATCTTCGCTTCAACGTATTGCGACAATGATGGATGCGGAAGACATTGATGCGTCACCTATTCTGGAAGTTGGCGAAATATCCAAATAACGATAAAGTAATTAATTCAAAGTGTCTTAACACAAATTAAGGGAAAAATTATGGAATATGTGGATGGGTATCTAATTGCGGTTCCAACCGCAAATAAAGAAGAATATGAAGACTTGGCCAGAAAAACGGGTGCTATTATGAAAAAACACGGTGCATTATCCGTTGTTGAATGTTGGGGTGATGACATTCCGGAAGGAAAAATCAATTCATTGCATACGGCCGTTTTGCGTAAACCGGATGAAACAGTTGTATTTTCATGGGTGGTCTGGCCCGACAGACAGACCCGTGACAAAGTTCATAAAGAAATGGTCAGGGAAATGGAAGAAGTTATGGGAAAAGACCCGATGCCGTTTGATGGATCACGTATGATATTTGGTGGATTCGATGTTATGTTGAAGGTATAGGAAATTTTAAGTTCTATTTTCCGATGTACTGTTTATAAGGCATAAAAAAGGCGCCGGAAGGGGCGCCTTCATTCAATATATAATGAAACCTAATCTTTTGGTTCGATGCCGACATTCTCGAAA
Source organism: Alphaproteobacteria bacterium (assembly GCA_030432815.1). GTDB lineage: Bacteria > Pseudomonadota > Alphaproteobacteria > Sphingomonadales > Emcibacteraceae > Pseudemcibacter. The sequence goes on from JAUILB010000179.1 coordinate 1,337, forward strand.
TGGGCGACAAGCTCGCCGTTGGCTGCCATCTCACGCACAATATCGCAGCCGCCAAGGAATTCACCCTTTACATAAAGTTGCGGGATAGTTGGCCAGTCCGAATACTGTTTTATGCCTTCACGAAGGCTTTCATCCTGAAGCACGTTATGGGTTTGATAGTCAACGTTAAAATAGTTCAGAATTTCCACAACGGTTGCTGAAAAGCCGCATTGGGGAAACATTCTGTCGCCCTTCATGTAAAGGACGATATCATTGCTATCGATATCATTTTTGATGCGGTCAAATACGGGATTGGTCATTTTTTTATTCCTGATAAGTCTTAATTGTATAATTTTTTATTCGGGTGTTGATGTTTGCAGCGAAAGCGCATGCAGTTCTGCGCCTACTTTCCCTTTTAAGGCCTGATAAACCATTTGATGTTGCTGCACCCGGTTTTTTCCTTCGAACTGGGCGGATACCACATGTGCAGCAAACTGGCTACCGTCACCACGCATGTCCTGCACCTGTACCTGCGCATCGGGCAGGATTTCCTTGATCATTTTTTCAATTTCCGGTGATGTCAGTGTCATAGAATTTTTCCTTCCATCTATACCTTAGGTCTCATTCGCCATATAGTGTGGCATCCATGAGCCATGGGCGTCAAGTAGTTCAGTAATAGATATAGTGAAGGCATCCTGAACATCAAGGGAAGTGCCACCGACAGTACCGATTTTTGTGATGGAAATATTGTCCTTATCCGCAGCAGACAGTATTTTATCGGCATTTGCAGGTGATGTGCTTATGATATAGCGGGCCTGATCTTCACCGAATCCATATGCATGCATCGGAATATCACCGTTATCCAGTGAAATATTTATTCCCATACCGCTAGCCATTGCCATTTCTGCAAGCGCAACAAATAACCCGCCATCAGAAATATCATGACAGGCTGTGACATTACCGTTTTGAATTTGGGCGCGGACGAAATCGCCATTTTTCTTTTCAAGTTCAAGATCAACGGGGGGTGGCGCACCTTCTTCACGGCCTTCAATAATGCTTAAATATTGTGTGCAGCCAATATGCCCGGTTGTTTCACCAACGAGCAGTATTACATCACCTTCATGCTTCGGTGCGATAGTTACCATTTTGCTGCTGTCTTTTAACAGTCCCACACCGCCAATGGCGGGTGTCGGGTGAATACCGGTGCCGTTTGTTTCGTTATAAAGGGACACATTACCGCTGATAACAGGATAATTGAGCACGGTACAGGCTTCGCGAAGCCCATCAATCGCGCCAACAAACTGGCCCATTATGTCCGGGCGTTCCGGATTTCCGAAATTAAGACAGTCGGTAATTGCCATCGGTTCTGCACCAACCGCGGTTACATTGCGCCATGTTTCAGCGACAGCCTGTTTTCCGCCTTCAAAAGGGTCAGCATAACAGTAACGTGGTGTACAGTCGGTGGAAATGGCCAGTGCTTTATCAGTATCATGAACACGCACGACAGCAGCATCACCGCCGGGAAGCTGAATTGTATCCGCCATGACCTGGTGGTCATATTGTTGCCAAATCCATTCACGGGAACTGAGGTTCGCACTTCCCACCATTTTAAGTAGCGTTTCACCAAGATCATTTGGTGCTGCGACACTTTCCGGATCAATCACAGCGGGTGGCTCGGTTTTAACCCACGGACGGTCATATTCCGGGCTGTTATCGGCAAGTGGTTGTGTCGGAATGTCCGCAACGACTTCGCCCTGCCACATAAGGGTCAGGTTCCCTGTATCGGTGATTTCACCAATGACGGCGAAATCAAGATCCCATTTACGGAAGATCGCTTCTGCTTCCTTGACACGGTCAGGTTTAAGCACCACAAGCATGCGTTCCTGGCTTTCGGAAAGCATCATTTCATATGGTGTCATATGTTCTTCGCGCTGCGGTACCATATCCAGATTAAGAGTAAAGCCCACACCGCCACCCGATGCCATTTCCACAGATGATGATGTCAGGCCCGCTGCGCCCATATCCTGAATGGCGACAACCATATCGGTTGACATCAGCTCAAGACAGGCTTCGATAAGAAGTTTTTCTGTAAACGGGTCACCGACCTGTACTGTTGGGCGTTTTTCTTCGCTGTCTTCGGTAAATTCTGCGGATGCCATGGTGGCACCATGTATGCCGTCACGCCCGGTTTTTGATCCCACATAAATAACCGGGTTTCCAACGCCTGCGGCGGCGGACAGGAATATTTTATCCTGATCCGCAAGTCCCACAGCCATGGCATTTACAAGAATATTGCCGTCATAGCTTGGATGGAAATTGGTTTCTCCGCCAACGGTCGGAACGCCAACACAGTTACCATAACCGCCGATTCCTTCGACCACACCGGACAGAAGATGCCTTGTTTTGCGGTGTTCAGGACGACCAAAACGAAGTGCGTTCATATTGGCAATGGGGCGTGCGCCCATGGTAAACACATCACGCAGAATGCCGCCAACACCGGTTGCCGCGCCCTGATAGGGTTCAATGTAACTGGGGTGGTTATGACTTTCCATTTTAAAAATCGCCGCCTGACCATCGCCGATATCAATCACGCCGGCATTTTCACCGGGACCGTGGATTACCCATGGTGCCTTAGTTGGCAGGGTTTTAAGATGAAGCTTAGATGATTTATAAGAGCAATGCTCGCTCCACATAACGGAAAAAATACCAAGCTCCGTGAGTGTGGGTGTGCGGCCAAGGATTTTTTCCATCAACACACGTTCATCGCTGGTAAGGCCGTGTTCTTTCACCAGTTCATCTGTGATTTCCGGGTTATTATTCCAAATTGTGTCAGTCATACTGTTAAAAAGCCTAGTTTATTTTATTCATGATACTTTCAAAGAAACCACGGCCATCCGTGCCGCCCTGCGCATCTTCGATCAATCTTTCGGGGTGTGGCATCATCCCAAGGATGTTGCCGCGTTTGTTCATTATCCCGGCGATGTTATGCTGTGACCCGTTTGGGTTGGCGTTTGCTGTTGCTTCACCCTGTTTATTGACATAACGAAAGGCAATCCGTCCGGTATCTTCCAGTTCGGCAAGCGTTTCATCATCCGCAAAATAATTGCCGTCATGATGGGCCACGGGAATATCAATCACTTGTCCCTGTTTATATTGGTTGGTAAAGACGCTGTCCGCATTTTCCACTTTTAAGTGAACAGTTTTACAGACAAATTTCAGCGACGCATTACGCATCAGCGCACCGGGAAGAAGTCCCATTTCCGTGAGTACCTGAAAACCGTTACAAACACCGATGACATATCCGCCGCGGTCCGCGTGTTCACGTATCGCCCGTATGGTGGGGGACCGTGCCGCCATGGCGCCACAGCGCAGATAATCCCCAAATGAAAAACCGCCCGGCAGGGCGATCAAGTCAACATCGGGGATTTCACTATCCTGATGCCAGATATGGTGTGGCGTTTTCCCTGTAATTTTTTCAAGCGCGACAAACATGTCCCGGTCGCAATTTGAAGCGGGGAAGGTGACAACGGCTGATTTCATGATTTGTTCCCTGAACGTTAATCGATATCAATTGAATAATTTTCAATAACCATATTGGCCAGAAGCTTTTTACACATTTCCTCGACATTGGCTTCGGCTTTGGCCCTGTCTGTTTCATTAAGATCTATCTCAATATATTTTCCCTGACGGACATCATCGACGCCATCAAAACCAAGTGCATCAAGTGCGTGTTGGATGGCCTTGCCCTGCGGGTCAAGAACACCATTTTTCAGGGTAATATGAACGCGTGCTTTCACGGTTATTTCCTTATGTTTGTAAAATTACTTATCGTCTTCTGTTTCCAGTGAAACACCAAGCCGGCGTGCCACTTCCTGATAGGCTTCAACCTCTCCACCAAGATCACGGCGGAAACGGTCCTTATCCATTTTTTCCCGGGTTTCAAAATCCCAGAGCCGGCAATTATCGGGGCTAAATTCATCGGCAAGCACAAGAAAATGCCCGTCTTCCCCGTCGTTCAGGCGGCCATATTCAAGTTTAAAATCAATAAGTTCCAGACCGATACCGGCGAAAAGACCACGAAGATAATCATTTACCTTCGAAGTCATTTCCATTATTTCAATAAGCTCTTCTTCACTGGCAATTTCAAGTGCAAGAATATGATTTTCCGGGATAAGCGGATCACCAAGATCATCATCTTTCAATGAAAATTCGATGATCGGGCGGGGTAGGCGTGTACCTTCCTCAATACCGAATTTTTTGGCCATGGTGCCGGCAACAGTATTTCTTACGATCACTTCAAGCGGGACGATTTTTACATCGTGGCAGAGCTGCTCACGGTCTGATAATCGCTCGATGAACGCAACCGGAATCCCGATCTGGCTAAGACGGGTCATGATCAATTCAGTGATCTTGTTGTTAATGATGCCCTTACCGGCAATGGTGCCTTTTTTTACATTATTAAATGCGGTGGCGTCGTCTTTGAAATACTGGATTATTGTATCCGGCCGGTCACCCTTGTAAAGGATTTTGGCTTTGCCCTCATAGAGCTTTTCTTTATCTGACATTAAGCTTCCTTAAGTCTTTGAAGTAGCAGAATCATGCGCGCACAATCTAACTTAAATGAATGTTTTATGAAAGCTAAAAAGGGGCCAGATTAGCCCTTTAAATTTTTTTTTATCATATTATATAAAAAACATGGAAATGGAGCACAAAATGCCGTAAACAGGCAGGATGTGCTTATGAAAAACAACAGAATTTAAGGAGCCAATATCCATGACGCAGTTCGATAATCGGGAAAAAGCAGCCGAAAATAAATTTTCCCATGATAAGGAACTAGAATTCAAGGCGACAGCCCGCCGGAACAAGCTACTTGGTCAGTGGGCCGCAGGTCTTATGGGTATGGACGGCGAAGCGG
>JAUILB010000180.1 GCA_030432815.1 Alphaproteobacteria bacterium
GAATAGCTATTGCAATTACTGACATTAACAAAATAGCAGAGATTATTTTTAGCTTCTTAAGCATTGATGGATTACCCAATCGTTGGCAATTAAACTCACACTTGCCCGGTAAAGAGGTAATAAATTAATAAAATACCCCGATCACATATTAAGCAGTTCAGAGGCGACTATAATGACGCCTCTGGCTACTAATATTTTTTATGCAAGAACTTCTTTTTGCTTTCTTCTTCTGCGTGCAAGGAACCCTACACCCAACATTGCAGTTGAAAATGCAATCACAGCTGGTGGCAGCGGAACAACTGACGCCTGCAATGAATAGCTGGCATTAGACAGGAATGTACCTGTAACGCGGAGTATCCATGTTTCAGAAGTAGTCATTGATTCAAAGAATGGAGTTTGGCTTAGATCTTCAGCACCAGCACCGTTAGTATATACATAGGCGGACAAAGAACTGGCAGCATTTATCCATGTATATGTAAGGTTCGCAATATTACCGGCCGGATGCGATGAATCGATATCAAACATCACAGTAAATGCATCATCAGCATTAAAATGATAATCATGTTCGAATGCGCCCTCGCCACCTACACGGGTATAATCGCGATATACAATATCACCTCCAGATAAAGCAATCGTGTCGATCAAAACGGCATTTGAAGGTGTAGTAAGCATTAATACCGAAATAAATGCAGTACTAAAGGCTATTAGAATTTTTTTAAACATAACTTTCGTTCCTCAACGGTTATTTTACAAATTTCTTAATTCATTGGCTTAAATAATTTCGTGCCAACTTACCAAATTGAAATATGCAATATTCATGCCATATTTCTTTTTGTGTTATTTTTCAATAATTTAGGCAAAAGTAAAAAATGATCTAAAATGGCATTTGTAAAGTTTTTTAACAGTTTGTAATTTGCCATCCTAATTTGGGACACTTATTCAATTTCGCCCATAAAATTGAATTAACTTACAGAATCAACAATAAGCTATTTTTGAACGAATTAATATAAAATTATTATTAAATGATATAAAAATTCAGTTTTTTGTTGTTCTTATTAAATATGGGATTATTAATCGCTTATTCACCAACACGCTGTATTATCATAGCAAATGAAATAAAAATCCACCAAGGGGTTTAAATTAATTGGACGACCAATTTAAACAAAACGGTTTTTCTTCCAAAAATGGAAAATCGATACCGCTATCTCATACTGTTCTGATCGGGCTTTATGTGATTTTTGATGGCCTGTGGATCATTCTTAGTGGTGCTGTTATATATTATCTGATTTTTGACTTATCCGTGCTTAACTCAAAAATATACTGTTCTGCTATTATTTTTGTTTTATTTTCCACCTGGTTTTTATCTCATTTTGCCAGTCTATATAATTTTGAAACCTTTATAACGCCATTTCAGAATATTATTAAGTTCGGCGTTGTAATGGTTACCGCGTTTTCCCTGTTTTTTTCCATTGCATTCTCCCTTGATGTAACTGATTATTTTTACCGCAACTGGATGGGCTATTTTGCAATAAGTTCCACGTTACTGATAATTTTAGGCAGAATAATTGGATATGCGATTATTCGCTTCATGACCAAGCATCACCTGTTCGCCCGCAAAGTAATTATCGTTGGAAGTGATCAACGCGCAAAAATGCTTATTGAAAAAATCGAAAAAGAAAATCCCCGCCTGAACAGGATCATAGGCATTTTTGATGACAGATTAAAGCGGATAGGCCCAAATGTATGCGGTTATCCCGTTTTGGGAGATCTTGAAGAATTAAATGCCTATATCCGTAACAATGAAGTTGACGACGTTATTATCACCCTGCCCTGGAGCGCAGATGAAAGATTATACCGTATTGCAAGGAAACTACGTGAATTTCCGGTACATGTCTATTTAAGTTCAGATATGGTTGGTTTTAAAATCCCCTATAAGATTTCGACTGATCATTTCATTGGTGTTCCTATGATGGAAATTGCCAAAACACCTTTTTCTGATTGGATGATTTTCATAAAGAAAATAGAAGACCTTTTGTTTGCAACAATCGCGCTGATAATTTTTGCGCCTTTAATGATCCTCATTTCGCTTGCTATTGTCATCGAAAGTCCTGGGCCCGTAATCTTCAGACAGAAACGATATGGTTATAACAATAAAATATTTGAAATTTACAAATTTCGCTCCATGACCCATAACCCCAAACAAGAAGACAAAACAATCCAGGCAACCAAAGATGATGCCAGGGTTACAAAAGTCGGGAAATTTATCCGCAAAACAAGTCTGGATGAACTCCCACAAATTTTCAACGTGCTTGACGGCAGCATGTCCCTGGTTGGCCCCCGCCCCCATGCGGTCGACCATAACGAAGATTATGCCAAGGTTATTGATGGTTATTTTGCCCGGCACCGCGTAAAACCCGGCATTACCGGGTGGGCACAAATAAACGGCTTTCGCGGCATTACGGATACTGTTGATAAAATGGCAAGTCGGGTGAAGTATGATGTTTATTATGCTGAAAACTGGTCACTTATGTTTGACTTGCAAATCCTGTTTAGCACTTTATTTGTCGGATTTATAAATAAAAACGCAAATTAATTAACTTGCCCTGTTTGATCGCTTCTCAGCATTTAATGTTAATGCCACTAACAATATCGATATAACACAAGCCGCTATAATAATTAAAAATCCGGCATCCCAACCGGCAACGTCAACAGCATAACCGATCACAATATTTGCTGATACCGCACCACCAACATATCCAAAAAGCCCTGTAAAACCTGCTGCCGTTCCGGCCGCTTTTTTAGGAACAAGATCAAGTGCGAACAATCCGATAAGCATAACAGGACCATAAATAAAGAAACCAATTATAAACAGAAGCACAAAATCGGTTCCTGGGTTTCCTGCCGGATTAAGCCAGTATAATACGACCCCAATCAGTGTAATGAGCATAAAAATAATCAGAACCGGCCCACGCCGCGCATCAAAATATTTATCGGAAATCCATCCACACAGAATTGTACCCGGGATAGCCGCGAATTCATAAAGCGCATATGCATAACCGGATTCATCAAATGAGAAATGTTTCACTTCTTCCAAATATACCGGTGCCCAATCCAAAACGCCGTATCGTACCAGATACACAAACGCGTTTGCCACAGCAATTGCCCAAAGCAATTTATTATTCAGAACATAATCAAAAAATATCTGTTTTGCCGAAAATTCGCTTTCATGCGCTTCATCATATTTGAACGCCTTTGGATAATTGTTATGATATTTTTCAATTGTCGGAAGTCCCTGTGATTGTGGTGTATCCCTTACCGTTAGCCATATAAACACCGCAATGAGCACTGCTATCATTCCATGAAAGTAAAATACAGATTTATAGTCATTGTTAAAAATCACCATCCCCCAGACAAACAATACACCGACCATTGATCCGCCAATGTTATGCGCCACATTCCAGAAAGCGACGGCCCTTCCCCGCTCATCCACTGAAAACCAGTGCACCATGACACGTCCGCTTGGTGGCCAACCCATTCCCTGAAACCAGCCATTAATTAATAGAATAAAAAACATTATACCGGCCGAGCTAAGCGCAAGCGGGCTTGTCCCCATAAAAATCATACAGGCGGCAGAGGCCAGCAAACCAAAAGACATAAAATACCGGGCATTGCTGCGGTCCGAAACACTGCCCATAATAAATTTGGAAAGGCCATAGGCGATTGAAACTCCGGAAAGTGCAAAACCAAGTTCTGTTCTGCTGAACCCATCCTCTATAAGCTGGGGCATGGCGAAAGAAAAGTTGCGCCGTACAAGATAATATCCCGCATAACCAATAAAAATGCCGATAAAAACCTGTATCCTTAACCGCTTATATTCCGGATCAATTTTTTCTTCCGATACGGATTCAATATGCGTAGCAGGTTTAAATATCCCTATCATGAATTAGCGGCCCAAAAATTTAAGCGTACGGTCGGGAAAGTCTGAAAAAACACCATCAACGCCAACCTGGTTAAAGAATATATCAAGCAGGTCTTCATAACTTTTTGCATATTGGGGCGTTGCCATTCGTTCCTGACGAAATGTGTAAGGATGCACTTCCATTCCTAAGGCATGGGCATCCGAAACAAGGTTTGTTATTTCAAGGGCGCCTGCCTGCGCATCATTTGGAATAATCATACCTATACTGGGCCCTATCCCATCGGCATATTCTGATAATGCCTTAAGGCCTTCACGGGTGATAATATCATCATAATAATCGTCTTCGCCCATAAGCTGCACAAGCTTGATATTCATTGCAAGTGCTGGCAACAAATCATCATGAACACGTTTTAATTCTTCAATTTCAAAGGTCTGGTAATATACTTTACTGTTTTTATCCCTGTAACCATATTCTTTAAGGGCCAATAGTATCGCCTTACTTAAATCTTTACCTTCCTGCAAATGAAATGCCGGGCTTTTTGCTTCAGGGTAAATACCAATATCACCGCCAGTGGATTTGTTTAAGCCCTGGACAAGTTCGATTTCCTCTTCAAATGTGTGGACTTTGAAACGTGATTTATTAAGGGGAAAACGATCCGGAAAAACGGGCACTTTTTTTCCGTCATCATTTATACGGTATCTTTCGCTCACATCCAGTGTGCGAATTTCATCGAGGGTAAAATCAATGACGTAATAACGCCCGTCTTCGCGCTTTCTATCCGGAAATTTTTCCTGAACATCGGTAACACGGTCAAGATAATGATCATGAAGTACAACCAGTTGATCATCTTTGGTCATTACAACATCCTGTTCTATATAATCCGCACCCATGGCATAGGCCATAGCCTTGGCCGCTATGGTGTGTTCCGGCAAATAACCAGAAGCACCGCGATGTGCGATAACCACTTTATCCTGTGAAATTGCTGTTGCCGTTGTTGATATCATAATGATCAAACCCAGAATTAATTGTTTCATATTAATGTCTCCTGCTCCTGAGCAAAATTACAGTGCATGGATTACACAAATATTGCAATAGTGAATTATATACCAGAGGCCGGCTTTAAATGAATATTCAGAAACTTTTCACTTTCCTTTAAAAATTTTATGCGGTGTTTTTCATTACTCATAGAGTGATCGCCGCCTTCAAATTCTATAAATTTAATATTTTTACCGGCTTCATTCATTCGCCTGTAGAATCCCTGTGCCTGAAGCGGTATTACCTGTAAATCCTTTGTGCCCTGCATCAAAAGTACGGGCACATTGATTTTATCCACGTTATTACTTGGTGATGCATCCTCAACGGACCAATCATCACTTTCAATATAATCTTTATAGGCTTTGTAACCATCGATGCCCTTAAAATACTGCAACAAACCCGGAAGGTTGGTTATTGGCGCATAACTTATCGCACATTTATAGGGAAACTCATTCATAACAATGCTTTGCAGCGCCGCATAGCCGCCGTAACTCCCGCCCATCATACAAATTCGGTCCGGATCAGCATATCCTTCCTCAATCATGAAACGGGTGCCATCATTTATATCTTGCAGCATTTTGCGGCCCCACTCATGATACCCCATCATGCGGAATTCTTCCCCATATCCCGTGGAACCCCGATAATTCATCTGTAATACTGCATATCCACGTGTGGTCAAAAACTGTGTCCAATAATCAAAATTCCAGGTATCCCGGGACATGGGACCGCCATGAGGCAAAATAATCGTTGGCAGATTTTTATTCGGCCCATCTTTCGGTAATGATAAATATCCAGGAATTTCAACACCGTCCCTTGCAACATAAGAAATTGGCATCTTTTCTGACAATTTTAATTTGTCTACATTTTTATACGTCTCTGCTATCTTATTCAGAGTGCCTTCCTGGATATCTACTAGATAGTAAGATGTTGGTGATGTTGGCGATTTAACACTAAGTATAACTTTATTTTTATCTCTGCTTTCGCTGTCAATCGTTGCCACTTTATCCGGGAACGTCTTTTCAATTAATTGCGTTAACGCCATACCTTTTTCGGTTAGTCTAACGACTTTTGGTTTTTCACGATTGAATGCATATTGTTCGATTTCAAAATCTTCATTTATTGCCACATCAACAATATCCATCAAAGGATCACCAGCAATTTTTTTGATTTTCTGCTGCAGGTTTACATCATAACTGAACAAAGCCAGTTTTCCATTTACATCGTTTGCAGTGATAAGGATAATATTTGG
>JAUILB010000181.1 GCA_030432815.1 Alphaproteobacteria bacterium
GTCGATTTTTAATTCAATATCACCAATTGGTGCGCCTACATTTGATACAACTTCGTTTGTATCTAATACTTCGCGCATGGTAAGGCGTGGCATTGCTTCTGTGCAGCCGTAATTATTGATATACCGCGCATTGGGAAACAGTTTTTTTAGATCATTAAGGTTGGCGTAGGGAAAAGGGGCGCCTGCAAAATTCACGACCTTTACATTGTGGAGTATTGGCATGGTTGAATAATCAATTTTGGTAATTAAACCGATCTGTGCAGATACCATGCAAACCATTTCTGTTTTATGACGGTCAAGATATAAAAATGGCTCAAATGGTCCCATAATTGTGTTGTTAATATAGGTCGGTTTTTCATAATAAATCGCCCAAAGAAGCTGATTTATCAGTGAATAGGAATAGCAAACAGGAAGCAAAATGCCTGTGTTTTTAATATGTTCTAGTTTCTGACGTTCATGTATAAACTGGATACCTTTTTCAAGGCGCTCTTCTGTTGTAGCAATGGCTTGCGGCGTACCCGTTGATCCGCTGGTCATTAGCACAAGCCGGACACCATTTTCAAAAATTGCCGGATTATCAGGAAGAACAACATTATCGCCATTGAAATAGCCGAATTTTGGAAATTGTTCCCTAAGCTTTTCGATTTTCATGGCAGGCCATTTACCGGAAATTATCACCGGGATAACACCTGCGTTTAACGCATCCAGAAACTTCCATACGGATTGCGGTTCATTGTCCAGCGGCCAGATCACGACATGGTTTTGAAAGCTTTTAAAATCAATTGAATGATTACAAGGAACTGGGTTCATATCATCAAACAATGTGAATTTTGATGTGCCTGCTAGGGCTTTGCGTATTTGCTTAAGCAGCATATCTAACTAAAATCCCTGATATACAAAAGCTACATTTTGTACTGAGGCAATGATAAGCAGAAATAGACAGATCACATACACAGCAATTTTAATTCTTGGATTTTTCCAGCTTATTTTCAAATTCATGACACTAACCCAAACGTAATTATGGTGAGATAATTTGATACAGCGGCATCAAAGGAATCCGCTTTCATTGTAAGCGAATATCCGAGAGAAACATACCACCAGACAATCGGCACTGAAATGTAACGCCAGGCTACTGTTGATCGGTATTGATTTAAAAATTCAATTTTCACAATGTTTCTTTGATAGCTGCTAAGAATTACTAACCCTAAACCATGATGAAATCCCCATAGTATCCACCCGGGAAGAATACTGTGCCACGCCCCGATGGTAAGCATGGTACAAACAAGCGCGACATTCGGCATTCTGTATTTCATCAGTATGGGAAAATACACATAGTCGCGTGCCCAGCTCGACAGGCTGATATGCCAGTTACGCCAGAATTCAGCCAGCGTTGAGCGTAGAAGCGGGAAATTAAAGTTTTCCATAAGTCTGTAGCCGAACAAGTATCCAATACCAATGGCAAGTGATGTGTAACCTGCAAAATCGAAATAAAGGCTCATAAATTTGGCAAAGCTGGCAAATAACAAAATATTCCATGGAAGCGGTGTTGCTCCGGGTTCCATATAGAGGGCCGGTAACAGAAAAGCGCTTATTATCATGTCGGAAATAATAAGCTTCTGGATTAAGCCGATCATGATGCGTTCAAGTCCCATCGCCATATCGGAACGCCTGAATTCAATATTTTGCGATTGTGGGTAAAAATTATTATAGCGTTCAATGGGTCCCGACAGAAACATCGGGAAGAAATACAAATAGTTCAAAAATGTAAGAAGATTATTTTCCTTAAATTGGCCTCTTGAACATTCAATCAGATAATGAACCATTTTAAAGGTATAGTAGCTTATCCCTACGGGAACGGCTATTTGTATAAAATCCGAAAATTGCGCCATTACGGGTTGTAAGAGTTTTATGTAAACCATAGCCGAAAGTGTTACAATTATACTGATAAGCAACATTATAAGGTTTGGCCGGTGTCGAAGTATTTTTCCCCAGTAATAAACAAGTGTTCCGCCACCAATCAGTGCGACACTGGATATAAACACCATTTCAAAACTTACCAGTTTAAGGCTGATAACAGAGACTATTGCGCCACTCGCCATTAACAATAAAACTTGCTTCAGAAAATCTGTCTTGCAGACACCCCAGTATAAAACCCAAGCCATGATGGCCATTGCAAAGGCAAAATATGAATAATAGAAACTTAAGGGCTCACCGAAGATCATCTGCTGCCCTTTCATAAGTTACCTGGTCCAGCCATTTAAGAAAATAGTCAGACCATTTTTTTCGCCCTGGACGCCAGACATGGGTCATGTCATGAAAATCGGTCAGTTCAAGTCCGATTTGTTCATTAAAATTTATGTATGTGATTCCGTAGTCCGTTGTGAGCTGACCAATTATCCGTTCATAGTCGTCCTGCCATGGCACGAATGTTGTATCACCTTTCATGCGTGCCTGTTCAATAAAATAAACCTTGGCCCCGGATTTGAGAATTTTTTCAAGAATGATGCGGAATAACCGCGTGTTATAGTCGTGGGCAATATCAAAACCGTCTTCCAGTACACCAATTTTTTCTTCCTGGTTAATGCGGATTATCTCTTCGCTACCCACACCTAAACTATCGTAATCAAATCTGGATAATTCTGAATAGGAACCATAAATATTTTTTTGGGCCCAATCACGCAGTCCCAGATTAATGTCATTATAAAGCTGACTTCGAAGTGTCAGTAGATGATTTTTTCTTATCATCTGCTCATCAATATAATCTGTAATTTCCGGGACAGTCTCAAGTCTGTCATGTAGTGAATATATGTGTTGTATTGGGTGAAAATTACTGACAAAACCGACTGTAAATTCTGGTGTTCTTGCAAAATTTGATGGTGTCAGATTAAAAATAACTGTTTGATCTGCCCTGAAATTAATCCGCTCGACAAATACCAGTGTTTGTAAAAAGGTTTGCGCAATGGAGGAAAAGTTTACAAATGACATATCCTTGCCATAGATTTCCCTGAACTGAGCTTCCAATTTATCCGGATTTTCAAATGAGGCCCGTGAAGATGACGTTCCAAAAACAATGGTATCGAACGGTTCTTCATCCTGCCTTTCGATGATCTGATAAATTTCGGCAATTTGATCCTGAGATCTGCTTCCGCTAAAATGATATTTTGATGTGGAAAGCATTGCTTCTATTGGCAGAAAGAAAACAACAGAGGCAAGGAGAGCTGCGAATAAGCCCAGTGTTATGCACCATTCCTTAAAACCCAGAGGTTCATTTTCATAATCCACCCTAGGCATCTGTAATTTTTTGGCTGGCGCCTTCATTAGTCGTTCAAGCTTTCTGAAAATCTGATAATTTTATCTATACTATCAAAATTTTCCAGTGATAGCTGGCTTGGTGTTACCTTGGTTTTAAGTTGGCTTTCAACCAGAACGACCAGATCAAGTAAATCAAGTGAATCAATTATACCGCTTGAAAAAAGCGGTGCATCATCCGCAAGTTCGTCTTGTTCAACCCAGGTTTTTTCACATATAAAATTTCTTAATTTATCTCTGAAATCAGACATATTTCCCTGCTTTATAATTTTTATAATATAATCAAATAATTTCGTATGAGATTAGCCCAATTATATTAATAAATTGTTTCGGCACAGGAGACGAAATTTTGAAATAATTTCAATATTTCACAATCAGTTACAATTTTTCATGAATTTTTCACTGATAGTTACAAGATGTACAGGTGTTTCATGCATAGGAAAATGTCCGGAACTTCCAATTACCTCAATACGGCAATTATTATACCATTTCATCAAAGTTGCTTTCATAGCATCTTCCGTTATAGCCTGATCCTGTTTGCCGATAATAGCAAGACAGGGGGTGCCTAGTCCGGACATTTTTTCTGCAAAATCTGTTTCTGTCCAGGCCAGCATGTAATTATGGAAGGCCTTTTCAGTCGTCGTTTCACGTGAACGACGCAGAATATAATCATACCAACAGTCAGAATATTGTTCACTGGTGAGGAATTTAAGGATGCCGATACGGTTGGCATCCTCTTTGGCGGCATTATGGAATAATTCTTTTCCGGCGTCATCAAGGGGTGATCCACATGCGGGAACCGGCGTGATGGCAACAACGGATTTTACACGGTCAGGCGCTATAGTATTTATCATTTGTGCGGCCATTCCCCCCATAGAGTGGCCCATCACGTGAAAATTATCCCATCCCGCTTCAGCCGCCGCGGCAATTGCATCGTTTGCGATTTCGTTGATGGAAAAGTTTCCGTCCAACTCTTTTGAGCCACCATAACCCCGATAATCCATCAGCAGGTAAGAAAAATTATTCAAGTCCATGAAGGGACGTAATCCATCATAACAGCTACTGTCGCTCCACCAGCCATGAAGCAATATTACTTTTTCATTTCCACTGCCGATTAATTCATAACGTGCCATTTTAATGCTTGTCCTTCCTTATTCACTGGCAATACCTGTTATCGCTTTAATTTCCAGATAGTCCTGTAAGCCCCAGATACCTTTTTCACGGCCATTGCCGGACTGCTTATAGCCACCAAACGGTGTTTTGGCATCGCCGCCCCTGTAATTTAAAATCACCTGACCGGCGCGGATTTTATTGGCGACTTCAAGTGCATGATCCATGTTTTGTGAGCAAACATAACCAGCAAGGCCGTAGTCGGTATCATTGGCAATTTCAATGGCTTCCTCTTCGGTATCATACCCGATTATGGTTATGACAGGGCCAAAAATTTCTTCCCTTGCGATAGTCATATCATTGTTCGCGTTGGCAAAAACGGTTACCTTGACATAATATCCCTTGTCCAGACCATCCGGTCGGCCAGTACCACCAACAACCAGTTCTGCCCCTTCGTCAATACCTGCCTGAATGAGGCCCTGTATTTTGTCAAATTGAACTTTACTAACGACGGGGCCAAGATCAGTTGCTTCGTTTGTCGGGTCACCAATAATAATGCTTTCTGCTGCCTTTTTGGCTGTTTTAATAGCCATTTCCATATGTTCGTTTGGCACCAGCATCCGTGTTGGCGCATTACATGATTGTCCACTATTATTCATACAATAAATCACACCATCATAGACCGCTTTTTCAACGTCAGTGTCACGTAATATAATATTAGCGGATTTGCCTCCAAGTTCCTGTGAAACACGTTTAACAGTATCTGCTGATGCTTTGGCGACAGCAATGCCCCCGCGTGTTGAACCGGTAAATGACATCATATGAATATCAGGATGTGCTGACATCGCTTCACCAACTTCCGGACCGCTACCATTAACAAGATTAAATACACCCGCAGGGGCGCCCGCCTCATCAATCACTTCGGCAAGCAGCATTGCATCCAGCGGTGCAATCTCACTTGGTTTTAAGACAACGCAGCAACCCGCGGCAAGCGCCGGGGCAACCTTACAGGCGACCTGGTTCACAGGCCAGTTCCACGGGGTAATCAGACCGCAAACTCCAATGGGTTCGTAGCGATGAATAAAACCATTATCCATCCATTCGAATTTAAACCCCCTTAAGGTATCAAGTGCGCTTTGAAAATGACGTATGCCAACTGCTGCCTGGTCATTTCTTGAAAGGGTGACGGGGGCTCCCATTTCCTGTGTAATAATTTGGACAAATTCTTCATAGCGACGTTTATATATATCCAGAATGCGTTCCAGCAGTGCGGCCCGGTCATCAACAGACCAGTTGGAATATATCGGGAATGCTGCTTTTGCGGCGGTAACGGCTTTATCCACATCCGCTTTTGTCCCAAGGCTAATCTGTGTGAAGGGTTCTTCGGTTGCCGGATTAATCACATCAAATATATTTTGTATGGTTGGGTCAACCCATTCGCCGCCGATATAAAATTTTAAATTATTATCCATTTTGTAGCCCTTTATTTATTTGAAGTGGTCCAAATTGCCGACGGACAATATAATGCCACTGTTCCTGAAAGGTAAGGAAAATATGATCTCAATTAAGTAATTTTATCGAAGAAGCCTGATACAGGCAAATTCATGTAGCAATTTTCAGAATTGCATCAATATCCAGGTTTCGTTCCAGCTGCCCTGCCAAGCGGTCAAGTGTTTCATCAATATTTTGAAGATAGGTTGATTTTTCAAGTCGCCCATTTCGATAATCAGCCAAATATTTCATTCTGAAATGATCATCGCTGAATA
>JAUILB010000182.1 GCA_030432815.1 Alphaproteobacteria bacterium
ACTTGCAGGGGCATTAACCAAAGAACCTTTAGAAAATGGCGCGGGTGATGAGTATTTATTGACTGAAGCTGGTCGAGAGTTAAAAACCGTTCTAGGAGCAATTGGTGAATGGGGACAAAGATGGGCAAGAGATATAACACCAGAAGACCTTGATCCCGGATGGCTGGTTTGGGCGATGCATCGGCGTCTGGACACAAACAGAATGCCGGCAGGCCGAACTGTCATTGAGATAGAGTTCTATGATGCCATAAAATCCCAAAGATTTTTCTGGCTGGTTTGTGAAAGTGAAAATGTCGAGGTATGCGTTAAACCCCCGGGCTTTGAAAGTGATCTGTTTGTTAAAACAAAAGTAATAACACTGGCTGAAGTCTGGCGGGGAATACGTCCTCTTGAACCCGAACTTTCAAGTGGTCGAATTGAACTTAGCGGTGACACCAAATTACAGAAACAGTTTCCGAACTGGCTACTATATAGCGTCTTTGCAAAGTTTAAAAAGCAAAAATAAATCATTGCGACCACCAAAATGTTTTGTGCTGCCGGATTGTTCTTATTGACCAAATCATGTAAAATGATCGCAATGTGAGGGCATTAATACACTTAATTAAAGGATATAACTTTGAAAAATTCAGCTCTCTTTATCCCGATAACAGTGTTGTTGGCACTTATGGCGTCTTCCGCTACTGCACAGGATACCCAAAATGAAAAATTGGCAAAAGCACTTGCAAATTATCAAAAGACAGGTGAAGTGGAAAATTGTGTGAGCGTCCGCGACATCAGAAGCACAGACGTTATTGATGACCAGCACATTCTTTTTAAACTTCGAAACGGAAGAGCAATGCTTAATGAACTTCCCAGTCGCTGCCCAAGGCTGGCATCAGAAAACCGATTTTCATATAATGTAACGGTTGGCCGTTTGTGCAATGTTGATACTGTTACAGTATTATTTGCAACACCCGGTTTTGCAGGGCCAACCTGCGGTCTTGGGAAATTTGAAGTTTATGAGAAGAAACCCGCCGAACCAACAGCAGAAATGAGTTCCCAGCTGCAATAAATGCAAACGCCACAGTTAGCAAAAAAAACTCATCTGACTAAACACTGAGTTAGTTCATATTCGCGGCTTAATCATTTATGATAATTGAATGGCCGCTTTCGACCCAAAGCGGAAGTTGGAGTAATCAAACTCAACAGAAAGAAATAAGATAAATTTTTGCCAAAATGCAGCGAATGATAATTAGTTTGCATTACCAATTTTGATGTGCTAATCCATATATTGTTTTATTGGTCAACGAAAGTTTTATATATAAACATATCAGCCGGTGAGAATTATATGTCAAAAGGTAAATATTCGGAAAAGAATATCGGCTTATGGGGAGTTGTATTTACTATCATTGGATTTGTCGTTGGCGTTTCAATATTTATTTTACCCGCAGAACTTATTGGTATCGCAGGACCTGCAGTACTTCTGAGTTATACAATTGCTGGCTTGATGGCTATTATTACTTGTTTTGCCACAACTCAGATTGGAACTTTGATACCGACTGATGGCGGTTCTTACGTTGCAATATCAAGATTGCTTTCCCCTTTTATGGGATTTTTAGCAGTTTGGGTCATTCTCGCGTCAATCATTTTGGTAAATGCATTTATCGGCTATGGGTTTGCAGATTACTTTGTTTATTTTGTGCCGGGAACTAACAAAACCCTTCTTGCCGTATGTGTCATTCTATTCTTCGGTTTAGTTAACATTATTGGCTCAGACGCTGTGGTTAAATTTCAAAGTGTAATGGTAATATTTTTTCTTATTATGCTTTCGACCTTTATAATTTCCGGGATTCCATTCTTTGAAAGTAAGAATCTAACCCCGTTTATGCCCAATGGTTTCGACTCGGTAATACTTGCAGCAACAATTGGATATTTTTCTTTTGCCGGTTTTATATCTGTTCTCGAATTTGGTGGTCAGGTAAAAAGACCCGCTGTCAACATCCCACTCGGACTGGGTATTAGTTTTGTCATTGTCATTTTCTTTTATGCCGGTATTTCATTGATCTTAAGTGGCGTCAATGTGGATATTGATTATCAAACAGTCACCACACCTGTTCTTGAAGTCGCAAAAGTATTTCTACCCAAATGGGTCATACATGCGATGGTAATTTCCATCCTCGCAGCAGCAGCTTCAACAGTTAACGGATTGATACTGGGTTATTCACGAGATATTTTTGTTATGGCTGAAGCAGGTTTATTTCCCAAAACATTGGCAAAAACATCAAAACGATTTGGAACCCCGATATATGCAATTATTACGTATACACTGTTAAGTGTTGGTGCCGTATTAATGGGAAACAGTATTTTTGATTATGCTTTGATTGCTGTCCTTGGCTTATTGATGCAGCAGGCGTTCACGGCGGCAGCATTATTTCAAATACCCAGTAAAATGAAAGATGAATATGAGAAAGCAGAATTAAGGCTATCTAATCCCTTGCTTTATATAACGTCGATACTTTTATTTTTAATTTCGATAAGCTTCATTTTAACAAATATTATTCGTGAACCTATCTTCGGCTTAATGATAATGGGTCTACTTGGGGTAGGCAGCCTCTATTACTTGATAATCATACGACATACAAAAACTAGTCAAGACTGATAATTATTAAAGGAAAATTTTTATGAATATTACCGACAAAGATATTGAAACCTACCGCAGGGATGGTGTTGTAAAGTTAAGTGGTGTTTTCGACCCAAAATGGGTTGAATTTATGCGTGAAGCAACCGAGGAATGTATGAATAACCCGGGCAAAATGGCTGAGGAATACGCAGATAATGAGAAATCGACGCGTTTCTTCGGCGATCAGTTCTTATGGACCTATAATGATAAATTTAAGAAATTCATCATAGAAAGCGAAGCGGCAGCAATAGCAGCTCGCCTTATGGAGGCAAGTAAAATAAATATTTTCTTTGATCATTTACTTGTCAAGGAGCCTGGATCGGTTGAGGCTACGCCTTGGCATCAGGACGGCCCTTACTGGAAAGTAAAAGGAACACAAGTTTGTTCAATCTGGTTTGCGATGGATAATGTCACTGAAGAAACAGGTGGTGTTCGGTACGTAAAAGGCTCACATGCTACCGGCATCAGATATCGTCCCCAAAGTTTCAGCGGTAAAGGCAATGATAAATACGATGATGGGGGGCTTGCAACTTTGCCGGATATTGACGCCACTGTGCCTAAGGATCAGATTGTTTGTTATGACTTAAAACCCGGTGATTGCCTCGTACATAATTTTGATACAATTCACGGTGCTAAAGGAAACTCAGCCTCAAAAGTTCGACGTCGAGGTTATGCTACACGTTGGACGGGGGAAGACGTTGTTTGGGATCCTCGCCCTGGTACCGCTGATATAATTGCAGATCCAGGACTTGCACCGGGTGATCCTATGGATTGCGAACTCTTCCCAGTTGTTTGGAGAAAATAGTATAAATGTTAAAAACTTGACTATCCGCTTTGGGTCGAAAGCAGAAATTCAAATAATTTAGTTTTCTTTTATTTGCCAGCATTTTATTTCGGCTTCTTCATTAAAAAATCGTCACCACATCTTCAGGATTTAAGAAAGCGTGATTTTTAAAGTTTATTTTTAAGATCAAAAAATTATATGCTATTCACTTTCATTCGAGTAAGCAGAACAAATTGAAATAATAATCTGCGTAAGGAGAATAATGATGGCGCAGCGCCCACCCGCAAAAGAAGGCATGAGTATAGATGAAATTGATACCCCGGCCCTTGTGGTTGATTTGGACATCTATGAACGCAATCTTGATAAAATGGCGACGATGGTAAAAAACGCTAAAAAAAAACTAAGACCCCATGCCAAAATGCATAAAAGCCCTGCCGTTGCGCTTGATCAGATAAAGCGTGGTGCTGTGGGTGTATGCTGTCAAAAAATATCGGAAGCGGAAATAATGGTCGAAGGCGGCATTGATGATGTGCTGATCACAAATGAAATTGTCAGCACCGCAAAATTAGCCCGGGTTGCAAAGCTTGCCAAAATAGCGAAAATCGGCATTTGTGTCGATGATGCCGGTGCAACACGCGCCCTTAATCATGCCTGCGCCATTGAAGATGCACATGTCCGTGTGCTAATCGAAATTGATGTTGGCGGTCACCGCTGCGGCGTTACCAGTGCGGAAGAAGCACTCGAACTTGCAAAACTGATAAAGTCCCTATCCCACCTTCATTTTGGTGGGTTGCAGGCTTACCACGGCTCAGCGCAGCATAAAAGGACCGTTCAGGAAAGATCAGATGCCGTCAGCGGTGCGGCTAAAATAATACGTAAAACAAAAGATATACTGAAATCATCAAACATTGATTGTGATATTGTCACAGGCGGCGGAACAGGTACTTTTTTACATGATATAAATTATTCAGAATGGGATGAGCTTCAGTGCGGATCATACGCCTTCATGGATGCGGATTATGCAAAAAATAAATTGAACGATGATCAATTTGGCACCGGGTTTGAACATGCATTTTTTATCCGCACCGTAATCATGAGCGTTTGTCAGCCAGAAATTGTAGTTGCTGACGCCGGGTTAAAGGCCATCGCATCGGATTCAGGAAACCCGACCATTGTCGGGCACGAGGGTCTCACTTACCGAATGACATCGGATGAACATGGCTGCATCACTGTTTCAGGAAAGGAAAGGTTTACCCTTGGCGAAAAACTGATGCTGATTACGGGGCACTGCGACCCGACCATTAACCTTTATGACTGGATCGTCGGCGTAAGAAACGGCATCGTTGAAAAAATATGGCCGGTTTCGGCGCGT
Organism: Alphaproteobacteria bacterium; assembly: GCA_030432815.1. GTDB lineage: Bacteria > Pseudomonadota > Alphaproteobacteria > Sphingomonadales > Emcibacteraceae > Pseudemcibacter. Next base: position 4,816 of record JAUILB010000182.1, read on the forward strand.
GGGGCTTTATCCTGATCAGAATTTAATCCGTTTTTATTTTAAATGGTGAAAAGTCGGTGTTGTAACCGAAAATTTCAAAATTTTCGGCGCGTTTTTAACATAGCAACAATTTTTTATGTTACAGGGGTCAGCACAACCCATGAAACTTTTCTAACGCTCCAGCGCGCCTTTTCCGGCAATGATCTTGCCTCTGAACTTAATAATTCTGGCGTCTCTGGTTTCGGATTTTTTTGCTGAATTAAGATTGAAAACATAACTTCTCTGCCGTCCGGGTGTAAGCTTATAAAAGGCTTCGGCCAGTTCAACATCGGCATCAAGTGCATTCACCAGTTCTTCAGGCAGTTCAATTTCTTCTTTTTTAATTTTGGGTGGCTTGATCCCCCTGTCGGCATAATCAATTGCTTCTTCAATATAGGACCTGATTATCTCTTCCTTCTCACATACCTGATTATTATCCGTAAAACAGATCATATCCGGATTTCGCGTATTCTGTCCTTGCCGTTCCAGAATAGAGTGAGGGTCTTTCATAAGTGCTGCATTAAAGAATATCAGGCGGAAATCTCCCCGCAATGCCCCAATCAGAATAATATTCCTGTTATTATGCATGTAACAGGGATGGCCCCATTTTACAACTTCCTGTAGATCCATATCCCGGCATATACGGCGAAGCTCACCCACACCTTCTTGCCAAAGCATCGCTGAACAGTCCGGTGTATCGAACCGGTCACAACGCCCGCATCCTTTGGTGAAAAAATCTTCGATATTGGTAATCATAACGGTATATTCGTTCCTGTTAGTCAATTTTTATTTTAAACGGTGAAAAATCGGTTTTGTCATCGAAAATTTCCACATCTTCGGCGCGTTTTAACAAAGCAACAATTTTGTATGTCACCGGCGTCAGCACCGCTTCCCATGAAACCTTGATCAGGAAATTTGAAAACATCACAGTAAGGAGCACCTCATTTGCCCATATTCCATAAAAGGCGACGGGGTAGAAAATCAAACTGTCCGCCCCCTGTCCAACAACAGTTGACCCGATAGTTCGGGTCCAGAGATGCTTTCCTTTTGTCCAGATTTTCATCCGCGCCATCACATAGGCGTTGATAATTTCACCGGTAAAAAATGCGATAAGTGACGCAATGACAATGCGTGGCACCTGCCCAAAAATAAGTTCATATGCTTCCTGCCCCTGCCATCCGGCGGCAGGCGGCAGTTCAACGATGACAAAGCTCATCACGCTTGCAAAGAAAAGCCCGCAAAACCCGGCCCAGATTACCTTTCGCGCACGTGCATAGCCATATACTTCGGTCAGCACATCACCAAATACATAGGACAGGGGAAAAAATAGAACCCCTGCCCCATATATA
>JAUILB010000183.1 GCA_030432815.1 Alphaproteobacteria bacterium
GTTCATTAGCATAAATAAATAGTTCCCCTTTTTTTGCCGTAGCGGTAAACTATGCTGATAAAGGGATGTTTTATGAGCAGCCATGATCAAAATAGTACCAGTCAATCAACAAGCGTTACGGATGTAAAACAGCTTGGGCTGTGGGCTTCAATCGCAAGTCTTTCATATGTTTTCTGGATATGCGGTGGCATGGAAATGGTGGAGCGGCTTGCCTATTACGGTGCGCGGATGGTATCCGGACTTTACGCGACCGATGCGGCATCAAACGGCGGGTTGGGGATCACGGAAACGGAACTGGGAACCATTTTTCTGGTTTGGGCTATTGTGCAAACATGGGTGCCGGTTTTTACAGGTGGTATTTCAGACAGGATCGGTTACAAGGAAACCATTTTCGCATCCACCGTTTTTAAAATTATCGGTTATCTTTTTATGGCGATGTTTGCGAGCTATTGGGGGTTTATGATCGGCGCGGTCACACTTGCCTTTGGAACGGGTATATTTAAACCCGGCTTGCAGGGGACAATTGTAAAATCAACATCCCGTAAAAACAGTTCTATGGCATGGGGTATATTTTACCAAACCGTTAATATTGGCGGGTGGCTGGGGCCGCTTGTTGCCGTGCGGATGCAGGTGCTTGCCTGGGATCAGGTCTTTTATGCCTGCGCGGGGATTATATGCCTGAATTTCATTTTACTGCTTACCTATAAGGAACCCAATAAGGAAGAACGCCTTGCGCATCGTGCCAGGGTAAAATCGGGGGAAGTGCTGGAAAAATCATTATGGCGTGATAGTCTGGCGGAACTTAAAAATCCTGTTCTTGTCTGGTATATTGTGCTTTTTTCCGGATTCTGGTTCATGCTTATGTTTTTCTGGGATCTGGCACCGCTATATTTCCGTGACTGGATTGATACAACACCATTGGTCAGAAGCTGGTTCGGCGAGGATGGTACTCAAAACAGTGTGATTATCTTCCTGCTTGGTATGAGTGAGGATGGAAAGTCGCTTTCGCCCCTCGGGCTTGTGAATTTCAATGCGCTGCTGATCATGACGTGCTGTTTTATTGTGGCGGGATTATCCGGAAAGCTTAAGGCAGCAAACAGCATGGCGATTGGAACGTTTCTTGCGTCATCCGCGTTTATTATTATTGGCTCGGTAAATTCGGCAATGATCATCGTGCTTGCCATATTGTGTTTTTCGGTTGGGGAAATGCTTTCGTCGCCAAAATCCAGTGAATTTATGGGTAACATCGCCCCCCATCAGAAAAAAGCCATGTATCTTGGATTTTCACAAATGCCGATCGGCTTTGGCTGGACGTTGGAAAGCTTTTTTGGCCCGTATCTTTATGGCCAGTGGTCATCGAAGGAACAGATTTCAAGAACCGTTTTGCAGGAACGCGGATTATCAATCGTGGATGTTGATGCCATACCTATAGGGGAAGCATTTGATTATTTGGTGCAACAAAGCGGGCAAAGCGCAGACGCCGTAACAATGCAGTTATTTAACAGTTATAATGTCGGTCAGGTGTGGTTCCTGATGGCTGCTGTGGGGATTGTTTCAGCACTTGGCATGTATTATTACGGCAAATGGACTTATCGGATTGCGATGATAACACCTGATGAAAAAGCTTTTTAACTGCCAATGAAATCCAATGTGGCCTTAATACTATCCTTATGATCCATGATGGTTGTATGGATCACTTTTACCAGTTTGAATTCGTGAGGCTTATCAAGCCGCGTTTCTTCAACACGGACGATGCCATCATTATCGCCAAGCAATAACGGATTAAAGCCGATATCATTACCCAGACCTCCGGCGATTATCAGCGTCGGGATTGGCGGTTCGGGAAGTTCTTTTACAAGTTTATCCGGCATGACGTCCATGCCAGATGGACCGGAAATGAAATGATATGCTTTTAACCGACCCAGAAATGCGGCGATCTGCGCTCCTTTATTGGGGGTGCCCATCATCACCAGTTTATGGGCCGTCACACCGTTCCAAACCAATGATTGACGGAGCAATTCACGCGCAACGAGGCCACCCAGGCTATGTGTGACAAATGAAACTTTTTTAACCCCTTTGAGGTTTTCCAGCAAATGCGTGAAATGTCGGGCATGATCGGCCACCCCTTCAAAAAGTGTGGCATAATTTAACGAATGGGCCGCATATCCGGCGTTACGCAGTGCGTCTTTGGTTTTATCCATTATACCGGCATGACGTCCAAGACCGTGGATAAGTAATACAAGATGATCATTTTCAAATTCAGGGGCTAACTGGTCCAGTTTTTCCCTGCACGCATCATATGAACTTAGCAGGAGGCGCCGACGATCACCGTCCAGCAAACGGTAACGTCCCGTATTAACGTTTCTTTGAATATGGTAGCTGCCCTGCAGAACAACATCTGTCCAGACATAGGCACCGCCTAGGTTCCTTACTTCATCCTTTATCTGATGTTCAAGAACGTTCCAATCCATTATTTCCACTTTGCCTCGGGCGGCAGAGACATCAATATTGCATCCACATTGCCACCGGTTTTAAGACCGAATGCTGTTCCCCGGTCATAAACAAGATTAAATTCAGCGTATAAACCTCTGTAATATAATAACTCTTCCCGCTCTTCGTAGGTCCATTCCTTATTCATATGTCTGCGAACAAGCTTTGGATAAATGTCATTAAAGGTTCGTCCTACATCCTGCGTAAAGGCAAAATCAGCATCCCAGTCACCGGTATTAAGCTGGTCATAAAAAATACCGCCTTCACCACGCGGGCGGTTTCTGTGTGGCACATAAAAATATTCGTCACACCATTTTTTAAATTTGTCATAATAGCTGTCATCATGGCGGTTACAGCAATGTTTAAGGGCTGCGTGAAAATCCTTGGTATCAAAATGGTTGGGAATGGCGGCATTAAGGTCCGCACCGCCACCGAACCATCCTTTGGTGGTCACGATATGACGGGTATTCATATGAACGGCTGGAACCTTGGGGCTATGCATATGGGCCACAAGGGAAATGCCACTTGCCCAGAAACGGGGATCTTCGTCCGCGCCGGGGATTTGCCTGGCGAATTCTGGTGAAAATTCACCGTAAACAGTTGATATATTGACGCCGACCTTTTCAAAAACCCGACCTTTCATCACTGACATGGTGCCGCCACCTTTTTCAGGGTCATCATCGCGGTACCATCTTGTCCTCTCGAACCTTCCAGGATCAAGGTCGGTGTAAACACCGGTAATGTCGTTCTCAATTGCTTCAAAACTTGCACAAATCTGATCACGCAGGGTTTCAAACCATTTTTCGGCTTTTGCTTTTTGTTCTTCTGTACTCATTTTTATTTAGGAAATCCGTTTGTTTGTCGTAATGCTTCGCCAAGAACCATAGCCGCTGAAATAGCAATATTCAATGACCTTGTATCCGGTACCATAGGTATCAATATCCTTTCATTGGCGCGGTCATGAACTTCGTCCGGCGCGCCGGCACTTTCACGGCCTAATAGCAAAATATCATCTTCCTGATATCTGATATCAGTATATAAATCGGCTGCTTTTGTTGTTAACAGCAAAATACGGCGATTATCGGACCAGTGAAGGAAATCTTCCCATGATTTATGGCGTGTGATATTGCTTTGATCAATATAATCCATTCCGGCGCGCCGAAACGATTTTTCACCAAATGGAAAACCGCAGGGTTCAATAATATGTACCCGTACATCAAGGCAGGCAGCCATACGAATTATGGTTCCCGTATTGGGCGGAATATCAGGCTGGTAAAGGGCTATATGCATAATGAATAATCAAAGTTCATTGACGATAGTTGGTTTTGAGATCGGCTTGCCGTCTTCCTTGTAAAATGGATTGGGGTATCCCTTACCTGTAATTCTCCATTTCAGGATTTTCAAAAATATTTTAAGGGTGATGCCGATTGGAAAAGCTTTATTATAGCGTTCTGCGGGAAGTCCTTCTTTGGCATATTGTCCCTGCACATAGGATATGACGGGGCCCATAGTGCTATCACGAATGTCTTTATCGCCCAGAATTGTATGAATGAGCCCGACGAAAGGTAGATTGCTATTTACCGTATTTCCGATTGGTGTGTTACAGCAGGCCGTATACCAGCGTGTTATTCCCTTTTTGGTTAGCCGAAGGCACCTAAGCTGATCTTCACCTTCGCTGAAATGAACATAGCCCGGTGCCGTCTGGTATATTTCAGTGCCGCCATACTGATCAAGTGCAATATCACTTTGTCCGAGTTCACGTGCAAAAGCCTGGCAATCATCACAGTAGCAAACAACACGCAAACCATTTTTTGCTGACACGTCATGAGTGGTGCCTTTTACTTTGCCACATGCGCATTTAAGTGAAATATCGGTCATTAGATAATCCCCGAAATGGTTTCATCATGTTTTAGCGCAAAATTGGCACCAAACTCAACGATTTAAAAACTGTGAATTTTATCCGGCAGCGGGCTGGGTACTGTTGATAATATCGCGGTGAAGATACCATTTGCCATATATATTTTTCCAGTGAACCATGAAGCGGCCTTTGTCGGCCAAGTTATCACCGGCATACAGCGCATATTCACCATGTTCGATTGCATTTTCATCAAAGTCTTCGACTTCTGCCGTTGTAAGCTCAATGCTTGTTATGCCCGCATCAATTAAGCCCTGCATTGCACCTTTGATGGCATCACGTCCTTCAAATGTTGGTGCATTGGGTACTTTGAACTGACCTTCTGTTGTATAGCAGGCCGCGACGTCGGCCGCATTACCACTATTAAATGCTGATATAAATTCCGCATTGGTTGCGGCAATTCCGTCTGCTGCACTCATATCTTCCTCCCTGATAAATAATATGAGCGGTAATGGTATCAGAATTTTGCTAATTTGATAGTAAATTCAAACTGTGAGAAGTTTTTAAAAGACAAGCAAAAGATAGATCAATATGATTAACTAAGAAAGAGGTAAAGATTCATTTGACCAACATTAATTTTGATAATAGCTACGCGCGCCTGCCGGAACAGTTTTTTGCGCGTGTGATGCCGGCGAAGCCTCCGAAACCGAAACTGATAAAGCTAAATGAAAAACTGGCTGCAGAATTGGGACTTGATCTTTCTTTTATGCAATCAAACGAAGGACTTTCAATGCTTTCCGGTGAAACTGTGCCTGATGGGGCAGATCCGGTAGCAATGGCCTATGCGGGGCACCAGTTTGGTGGCTGGTCTCCAAGCCTTGGCGATGGGCGTGCCATACTCTTAGGTGAAGTATTGGATAAAAATGGTATACGCTATGATATCCAGCTTAAGGGATCAGGAAGAACCCCTTTTTCAAGACAAGGGGACGGCAGGTCAGCGCTGGGCCCGGTGATCAGGGAATATATCGTTAGCGAAGCCATGCACGTGCTTGGCGTACCTACGACACGGGCACTTGCAGCGGTGCTTAGCGGGGAAAATGTTATTCGAAATGGGCTTGAACCCGGTGGTGTTTTTGCCCGTGTCGCAAAAAGCCATGTGCGTATTGGCACGTTTCAGTATTTTTACGCCCGAGATGACATCGAAGCGGTTAAAACATTGGCCGATTATGTGATAAAACGACACTATCCAGAGGCTGAAAAAACGGAAAATAAATATCTGTCATTGCTATATGCCGTTGCACAGCGTCAGGCAAAGTTGATTGCTCATTGGATGTCACTTGGTTTTATTCATGGCGTAATGAATACGGATAATATGCAAATTGCCGGAGAAACTATTGATTATGGGCCATGTGCCTTTATGGATGATTTTCATCCGCAAAAAACATTTAGTTCAATTGATCATCATGGGCGTTATTCATGGGGAAATCAGCCAAAGATCGGGCAGTGGAATTTGACCAAATTTGCTGACACGCTTGTCCCTCTTATTGATGATAATGAAGATAGCGCGACAAAAGCGGCAACAGATGCAATTTTAAAATATAACGAAACCATATCAAAAGCGCTTTTCAGACGCTTCAGCGATAAACTTGGATTGTTAGGGGATGATGAAAGCCAGGATGGCATTATTGCTGCAACAATGGATGCGATGACTATTAATCAGGTCGATTTTACACTTTTTTACAGACATCTGACGAAAGTTTGCGCTGGCGGCAATGAGGATAGC